>JAEDNB010000011.1 GCA_016302725.1 Lentisphaeria bacterium | reverse complement strand
TTGGCCCATGCCAGCATGGCCCAACGGGGGATTTGCGTTATGTTATTGCTTAATTTGTTTCTAGAAATCTAGTTGTCTAGAAATCTAGTTGTCTAGAAATCTAGTTATCTATATAAATACGAAGGAGTTACCTCAACAAGAGGATGCTATTCCCTTCGAAGGCTTTGGGCTTCTATCAGCCTGGAGACTGCACAGGTCAGACACGGGGGGTTGGCCATGCTACGCATGGACCAACGGCGGTTTTGCGTTTACTCCTTTGGAGCTAGACATAGGGAAGGAAGCCATCCCTTGTCCACAAAAAAAAGGGCCGCGAAATCTCTTTCGCGACCCTTTTGGGCTTCACTCACCCGAAGGCGAGTGGATTAGTGGCGGAAGTCAGGCAGACCGCGGACTTCGTTGGCGCGGAGGGGCTGCCCATCGGGCTTGACCAGGCGCACATTCACGAACATCAGCAGATTGGTCTTGACGGACTGTTCGCCGCGGCTGGTGAAGAGATGCCCCAGCACAGGGAGATGTCCCAGCACGGGCACCTTGTCCTCGTAGCGCTGGAGTTTCTCCTGGATCAGTCCACCCATCACCACGGTCTCGTTGTCGTAGACCACGACAGACGTCTTGATTTCCCGCTTGGTAAAGATGGGCATGGTGAAGATCATGGGGAACTCGACGCCATTCTGGATGCCCACGGTGTTGTAGGTGGAATCGTAGCCCACCAAATCCGTGATGGAGGGGAGCATATCCAGATAGATGGAGTAGGAGTCAGGAGCGACGGTGGGGGTCACATCCAGAATCACACCCAGGTCGGTGGGGGTGAACTCGGAGGGAACGGAAGGCTTGTAGCTGTTGGTATAGCCGCCAGTGAGGCTTCCGCTGTTGGAGGACTCCATCTCGGGCTCCGTCCAGGAGAAGGCGAAGTAGCGCTGGGTCACGACCTTCAACTGGGCGGTCTGCCCGCTGATGGTGGTCACCTTGGGAGCGGAGAGCACATCGGAGTTGCTGGACTGCTCGATGGCGTGGATCACGGTGTTGAAGGCATAGTTGCCAAGGACCGTGTAGACATTGAAGATGGAGTCGTTCAGGGAGGCGGTGTTGAAGACCTCGCTGGCGAAGCGGATGCCATTGGAGATGCCGATGTTTCCGGTGGAACTCTGGCTTCCCAGGCCAATCATGAAATCGCCAGTGCGCACGCCGCCGTGGCCGTTGATGAGGCCATGGTCAACCCCGTTGGAGGCAGGGCGATAGGAGACGCCACCGCCTTCGAAGGACCACTCGAAGCCCAGGGTATTCAGGTCGGTCTGTTCAATCTCCACAAACTTGGCCTCGATGGAAATCAGGCGGGGAATCTGGTTGATCTCCTCCAGGATCCGCTTGATCACACGCTGTTGCTCGATGGTGTGGTGGACCACCAGGCGGCCAGTCTTGGGATAGTAGCAGATGCTGGCCCCCATGGGCATGGGCACGCCCATGGCACGGAAGATGTTCTCGGCACTGTAGAAGGTGCCGCCGCCCTTCTTGGAAGTGGTGCCGAAGGCGACTTCCTCGCTGTCGCTGTCGTCATCATCATCGTCATCATCATCGTCATCGTCGTCGTCGTCGTCATCATCGTCGTCGCCGACGGGAGAGGAGAGACTGGACATCTTCTTGCGGGTCCTGGGGGAGTCGAAGACACCGGCCTCGATATTGTAGAAGCGGGTCTCCATGGGATCCATCTCAATCATCTTGTGGGCGACGATGACGGAGGATTCCGCATTGCGGATGCGCAGGCCAAACTGCCAGGAGAGGTAGTCCAGCACTTCCCGGGGGGTGATGTTGGTGAGGTTTAGGTTCACCAGTTTCTCCTCCAGGCTTTCGCCGGTGGCCATGCCAGTCTGCTGGACGGGGTTCTCGCCATAGTTGCCGAAATCTCCGCCGTAGGGGTTGGTAGCTCCCATGGTGGGATCCATCCCCATGCCATAGCCGGTGTTCATGTTGCCGCCCATGCCGCCGCCCATGCCGCCGCCCATGCCATAGCCGGTGTTCATGTTGCCGCCCATGCCGTAGCCGCTGTTCATGCCGCCGCCCATGCCACTATTCCCGGCGGA
The DNA here is from genome assembly GCA_016302725.1 of Lentisphaeria bacterium. Taxonomy (GTDB): domain Bacteria; phylum Verrucomicrobiota; class Lentisphaeria; order Oligosphaerales; family Oligosphaeraceae; genus UBA1724. The sequence goes on along the minus strand of JAEDNB010000011.1, from coordinate 19,650 downwards.
GGCAGCGGAAGAGCCGGCCATGGCGCTACCGCCCTCGGAGTTGGCCTGCTGATAGCCCATGGGGGTGTATCCAGGCATGCCGGCGTCCGCCATGGGAACCAGCATGGGAACGATGTTGATGCCGACTCCCTCGGGATCCGCCTTCTTGATTTCCCGGGGCAGGATTTCCGTCAGGACGTCCTTCAGGGTCTCGTTGTCGATCACCAGGTTCTGGATGACAATGTCGTCCAGTCGCTTGTTGATGCCCTGGATGTCGTCGTTCTTGCGGATGGTCTGGGTGCTGGAGAAATCCGCCGCGCTCTGCATCAGGGGGGTGACGGGGTCGGACCACTTCCAGCGGACTTCCGCCATGCGGTCCTTGATAATCGTATCCAACTTCTCGTTGGCGGCGGACTCCATGGTCTCGTCAATCTTGGCCAGGGCGCGGATGGCGGCCAGGCAGTAGGGGTCGGCCACCAGGGCCTGCTCGAAGCACTCCCGGGCCTGGGCATAGCGTCCATGCTGGAGATAGACCTGGCCGGACTTGAGGGCGACCCGCACGGTCTGCTCATTCTCATCCAGGTCGGGAATCAGTTCCTCCACGGAGGTCATGGCCTTGATGGCGATCTCCTTCTTGATGGCCAAGAAGGTGTTGATGTCGCTCTTCAACTTCTCCTCCACGCGGGGGGAGGGGATGAAGTCGGACTGGGAGCAGTTCTCAACGAGGGCAACCTCCGTCTGGAAATGCCCATCCAGGCCCAGCATGTCGATGAAATCGGCGGCGTTGGCCAGGGCCTCGTTGGCCTGGTCCACGTTCCTTGCCAGGGCAAGTTGCAGTTCCAGGATGCCCACGGAGAGATAGGCCTCGCCCATCTCGGGATTCTTCTGTCCCAGCAGGGAGAAGACCTCCGCCAGGCGGGACTGGAGGCGAAGGCGCAGCTCCGCGCAATCGATGAGGGTCTTCTTCACCGCCTGGTCGCTGTCGGAACCGGCCTGGCGCATCTCCGCCAGGATCCCCGTGGCCTCCAGGAGGGACTTCTGGGCGTTGAAGCTGTTCTCCTTGGCCCGTTCCAGCCGCGCCTCGCTGCCATCGTGGGCAGCGGCGGCATAGAACTCGTCAGCCTCCTTCTTGCCCTTCATGGCCTTGTCCAGCTTGATGGTGGAGACCGTATGCTCGTCATCCCTCCGGAAGACGGTCTTCAGGTTCACCTGCTGGGCGCGGACATCATCCATGCGGACGCCCACCTTGGCCAGGCGTTCCTTGCTGGATTCCTTCAGGGCTTCCTGCTCCCCGGTCAACGGCTTCTTCTCCAGAGCCAGGATGCAGCTCTGGACCTCCTGGGAAAGCTGGTCGATATTCTCCAGGGGAGACTCTTCGTCCAGAAGTTCCTGGGCGCGTCCCAAATCCTTGGCTGCCTGGGCGGCCTGGATGGCATCCAGGATTCCCTCGATCTTGTCCAGGCGGGAAACCACAATGTCCAGGGTGGATTCGCCGGAGCGCTCCGCCAGTTTCCTATACTGCCAGCCGATGCCTTTGGCCGTCCCTTCCGGCTCTGTCCCGTCGGAGAGTTCCTCCACCAAGGACCTGTCCAACTGGCCGGCCTTGTCCGCCTCGACCAGCCCTTTTTCCAGAGCCTCGGCCTCCTCCTGGGTCATCTCCTCCGATACAGCCTCCGAGGCGTCCACGGTAATCTTGCCATTGGACGGAACCGGGGCATCCTTTGCCCGGAGGGAGGCCGGGGCCATTGCCAGCAGGAAAATGGCTCCGAGCAGAATGCGCAAGGAACTCCGGAGTTCTTGGTTTTTCTTTTGCTTGATCATGGACTCTAAGGGCTCCATCCAGCCGGTTCAGGGGTTGGACTTCTGCCTTTTTGGGGGCTCGGTTAACGGAATTGTGAATTCAAATGAAAATTGTCCTGGGGGCTTGCCCCGCAGTCAAAGGAGTGCGACGTAGTTTATTCCAGGGGAGGGGCGAGCCCCTCCGGGGGAAGAGTGCCTTTGGGCCTAGCGCTGGCCTCCCATTCCCATGCCGCCCATGCCGCCGCCTGCTCCGTTGAGCATGGGCGCCTGGTAGTCGTGGTTGGGGGGTTCCGAGGGGGAACTGTAGGGATTGTAGCGAATGGTGTCCTTCTCCACCAGGCGGATGGGCTCCGCATTGGGAAGGGGGTTGCCCGCGGCATCCACGGGAAGGACACTGACCACAGGTGCGCCCCCTTCCTTTTCGGGGTCGCCCAGGGGCTGGACCTGGTAGTACTCCACGGTGGTCTGCGCCTCCTCGTCGTAGGCGGAGGCATTTCCCATGCCGCCCATGCCGCCCATGTTCCCCTGGGCATTCACCGGGGACTTGACCAGGGCGAAGACATCGCCGGGAGTGACGTCAAAGGAGAGCTGCGGGTCGGCCATTCCCATGGTCCCCTGTCCTCCTCCCATCTGCTGTCCGCCCATCTGCTGGCGGGCACCCATGTTGCCCATGTTGCCCATCCTCTGGGAGGAATTGGCGTCGGCAGAGAGGGCCCTCTCGGCAATTTCATTCAGTTTATCCACCGTCACGGGGATGACGCGGGCGCCGAAGACATGGTTGCCCAGGTAAAGCAGCCGCGTGGTATAGCCGAAGCGCTTCACCTTTTCCCCAGGGTGCATTTCGTAGGTCTCGTCCCCCCGGGAGATGGTGGCCGCCTCCGGCGTCACCTTGGTGAGGGTGAAGCCGTCCAGGCCGCGGATTTCCGCGCCTGGTTTCACGTCCACGGCGCGGGGGTTTCCTGCCACGGAGAAGCTTGCCTTGGCTGTATCGCCCTCGCCCTTCATGCGGTTGAAGGTGATGGGCAGGTTCACCTGGGCGCACATTTCCACGCGGAGGAGATAGGCCAGGGGCGGGGTGCTCTGGGGGTCTTCGGGGTCGGTTCCGGCGCGGTACTCCTCCAGGTTCAGGAATCCATCCTGGTCCTGGTCGTACATGGCATCGAAGCGGAAGCGGTAATGGAGGTACGTCGTTTCCTTTTCAAAGAGGTCTGGGATGCCATCCTGGTCGAGGTCGTGGTCCGCCGGCATCTCCGGTCCAATCTTCTCCTGCTCCGTATTGCACACAGGGCAGACGTTGACAGAGTAGGGGAGAATATAACCACACTTGCGGTTTTTGCAAACCACCACATTTCCGCCATCCAGGAGTCCTCCGCCCCACCCGCCATTGGGGGAATGGGTGATGTCCACCAGGATTTCCGGGGCGTTGAGGACGTTTTCCAGGGGCTTGAAGGTTTCGTCCCCCAGTTCCTCCAGGAGGGTATCGCACCGGACAGCGGTTTTGGCCTCCTGCCTGGCCTCCCTGGTCTCCTGGGCGGTCTTCGCCTGGGAGGAGGAGACATACTTCAGGCTCAAGAGGAGCAGGAGCAGGCAGATCACCAGAATCAGCTTCTCGTAATGTCGAATGATGAAGTCCACTGTTTACGCTATCCTTAATCTGATGGCTTGGAAAGTGCTGGTATCTTCCGTGGAGGGGGGAGGCCTTCCCGGAAGGCGTGGCTGTGGCCCTACTCCTCCGTTTCCGTCTCCGCCTCTTCGCCCTCCCCTTCCGGCGCGGCGAATTCGATGAGGTCGAGAGTGATTGTCGCCTGGATTGTCCGGGGGGTGCGGAAGACGAAATTGTCCTGCCGTTTCGGCTCCTCGTAGGTCAGGAGGCTTTCATCCAGATTGGCGATGGCCTGGAGGCCTTCCATTCCCCCGGGGGAGGAAAGCTGCCCGGTCCGGGAGGTGGAGGGGCGGCGGGAGGCGCCTCGGGACTCGGCATTGCGTCCACGGCTCCGTCCTCCGGCGGGGGAGGCGGTCATGCCGCCTTCCCGTCCCATTCCGGCCTTGGCGCCCTCGCCCAAGGTGGCGGCCTCCTTTGCCAGGAGGTTTTGGCGGCGGACCAAGGCAACCTGGGAGTATTCGGCGACGGGGGACTCGGCGTTTTCATCGAAGAGGGAGAGGTTCCGGACGATGAAGAGGAAGCGCTGGTCCTGGGAGAGGCTGTTCAAGAAAGCCTGGAGGACGGCGGGGGAGGAGGCGATGGTGAGGCTGATGGGGGTCACCGTGTATCCGTCGCTCTCCTCCACCAGGAGGGAGCGGGGGAAGTTCAAGTCGTCCACTCGCTTCACGCCGGAGGTCCCCAGGAGGGAGATGATTTCCTGGTAGATTTCCAGCTGCCGGAAGATGGGGAGGAAATCCTGTTCGATGATAGGTTTGTTGTCGCTGTTGATTTCCGCCAGCTTGCCGCCGATTACCCCCTGGAAATTCATCTTGTACTTGACCAGGGCGAGGCGGGTGATGGAAGCGAGTCGGGCGTCCAGCATTCCCCGGGCCTGGCTGGAGTTCCGGGGGAGGGCCGGGCTGATGGCGTAGCGCCGGTAGAGCTGCCGGCGCATCTCCTGGAAATGCCCCACGGCGGTTTCCCGGTTCCGTTCCGCAATGGCGGAGTTCTCCAGCTCTCCGTAGGCGCCCCCCTCCAGCTTCCAGCCGGAGCGGTTCACGCCGTCAATCCACCCTTTCACCTCGCCGATGGCCCTTTTACCCTCGTCAACGGCCTTCTTCATGCTGTAGGTATGCCAAAGGATGCATCCGAGCAGGACGAGGAAGACCAGCGAGGCGAGAAGAATTCCCCAATGTTTTCTGAAAAGATCCATGGCTGATTGGAAGGAAGTGGAAAAGAGGATAATCGCGATAGGTTCCTGGGAGGTGGGCTTGTGGGGGGGAGGTCAGTTCATCCCCCGGCTTCCCATGGCGCCGGTGCCGGACGTGGCGTCGCCCCAGGGATAGGCCTCCACCAGGACGTTGAATTTCAGCTGGATTTCAAAGTCGTTCCCGTTTTCCAGGAATTCGCTCTTCTGGATGGAGACCACCCCCGTGTATTCCTCCTCGCTGCTGAAAAGACGGGACTTCTTCAGGTTTCTCACAAAGAGGAGCTCCCCGGACTGGTCCAGGTTTTCGGAGGCGTTCTGGCGGAGGACGGGATTGCCCTCCTCGTCCAGTTCCTCCCCGTCCTCCCCGGCGGCCTCCTTTTCCGGCACCTCGAAGGGATAGTCGGGTTCCGGGGCGAGGACGGGGTCCGGGCCAAAGGCGTTCTCCTGGCGGATTGTATGCGCGATGATGGTGACTCCGCCGATGGTGGTGAGGGAGGGGAGGTTGGAGCCCATGCCCGAGCCGAACATGTCTCCCCCGTCCATGGACATGGAGTCGGCGCCCATGCCGGCCATGTTGCCCATGCTGAACATGTCATCCGCACCGCCGGAGAGGTTTCCCTCCTCCTCCACGATGCTCTGCTGCTCGATGGCGGGGAGGTCTCCGAAGACCGGCTCGATGGAGTCGATCCACACGTTGTCGGGCCGGGCGCGGAAGATTTCCCGGAGGATCAGGGGCCACTTGGCCCTTTGCATCAGGAAGGCGTTCTGGTCGTTCACCTGGGCGACGGCGCTTTCCGCCTCTCCCACGGCGCCCTTGATTTCATCATAGGCGGGCTTGTATTTCGCCTGGACCTCCTTGTAGGCATCCAGCTGCTTCCGGGTCTCCTTGTTTGCCCTGACCATGCTCTGGTCGATGAGGAAGAACATGAGGAGGAGGGTGGCCATGGCCCCCAGGAAATAGGGTTTCTTGTAGACGAGGGACTGCTGGCTGGCCACCTCCTTGGGGAGGAGGTTGATTTCCACGGGGCAGATGGTGGAGTAGCGCAGGGCGAGGCCGACCACTTCGCTGAAGGTATGGCCCACCTCGGAGAGGCGGCGTCGGTCGATGGAGGGTCCCAGGGGGATGCAGGCCAGCGGGTTGAAATATTCCACGGGGAGGCCGAACTTGTCGGCGAAGAAGCGGTCGCAGTAGGCCAGGATTGTGGAGCCGCCGGTGAGATAGACCTTCACGGGGTCGCTTCCCCGCTGCTGGGTCTTGTAGATGGCGATGGAGCGGGTGATTTCCCCGAAGAGGCGGAGCATCACCTGCCGGACAATCTTGGAGACATCGCCGGTGGTTTCGGTGGCCGCGCCATCATCCGCCATGGCTACGAATCCGTGGCGCCGCTTCAGCTCCTCCGCCTCGGGCTGGCCGATGGAGAACTTCCGGGCGATCTGCTGGGTGATGCTGTGTCCGGCAATGGGGATGGTCCGGGCATAGAAGCGGTTCCCCTCCATGAACATCAGGTTGGTGGAGCGTCCGCCGATGGAGACCAGGACCACGCATCCGTCATCGCCCAGCCTGTTCGCCCTGGCGGCATTGTAGCAGGCCACGGGCGCCACGTCCACCAGCTGGGGGGAGAGGCCGACCCTTCTCACGGCCTGGACAATCTGGTCCACGATATCCCTCTTCACCACGACGGAGAGGACATCCATGGTGTCCATGGCCTCCTCGTCGGTGGCGATCAACTGGAAATCCATTGTGATCTGGTCCAGGGCGAAGGGGAGGTTCCTGGTGGCCTCGAACTGGGCCAGCTGGCGGATCTGCTTCTTGTCGTTCTTCAGGTTGTTCAGCTGGCCGAAGCGGATCAGGGCCGTCTGCCCGGAGATGGAGAGCATGGTGCGGGAGGTATGGATGTCCGCCTCCAGCAGCATCTGGCGCAGCACGCCCTCGATCACGCGAATCCGGTTGTCCTCGGAGATTTCCTCCTCGTATTCGCGGTGGGCGAAGCTGAGCATCTGCATTCCGCCGGTCTCGTCGAGCTCAAATTCGCCCAACTTGATGGCGGCGGCGCCGATGTCCACACTCAGAAAACGTTCGTTTTTAGCCATGTCTCTAGGGGATTCCGGGGGAAGGAGGCTCCCATGCCGGGGCGCATGGTCCGCGCCCCCCTCTCATGGGGAAAAGGAGGATAAAAAGGGATACGGGCTAACATACTTTTTCTTTCCCGCAATTCAAGCCCGGACCCCTTTTTTTTTCGCCCCCCGCAGGGCTCCCCCGCCACGCCATCGGCGTTTCCGGGATTCCGGGGAAATATCGAGGCCTGGGGAAACGGGGAGGCCCCGTCCCAGGCGCCCCTTGGGCACGGCGTGCATCCGTGCGGGGGGGATGAGGCGGGGCCTTTTTTTGGGGGGATTGCCCTAGGGCAGCGGAAATCAGGAGGCGGAGTAGTTGGGGGCGTCCTTCTGCATGATCACGTTATGGGGGTGGGCCTCCTGGAGCCCTGCGGCGCTGACCCTCCAGAAGCGGGCGTGCCGCTGGAGTTCGGGGATGGTGCGCGCCCCCAGGTATCCCAGGGAGAAGCGGAGACCGCCGGCGTACTGGTTCACCACATCGCCCACGGAGCCCCGGAAGGGGATCATCCCCTCGATGCCCTGGGGCACCAGGCGGGACTCGGAGGTCTCGGCGGAGACGCCGTAGCGCTCCCGGGAGCCCTTCCCGTGGCGCATGGCGTCCAAGGAGCCCATTCCCCGGTAGATCACGTAGGTGCGGCCCTGGTGGAGGATTCGTTCCCCGGGGCATTCCTCGGTGCCGGCCAGGGCGGAGCCCATCATCACGCTGCGGGCGCCCACGGCCAGGGCCTTGGCGACATCCCCGGAGTGGGCAATGCCGCCGTCGGCGATGATGGGGATTTCATCGCCCACTCCCTTGTAGGCGTTGTAGATGGCGGTGAGCTGGGGGATGCCGACTCCGGCGACCACGCGGGTGGTGCAGATGGAGCCGGGGCCGATGCCCACCTTCACGGCGTCAGCCCCGCACTCCAGCATGGCGCGGGCCCCCTCGGTGGTGCACACGTTCCCGGCCACCACGTCCACCTGGGGATACTGGCGCTTGATTTCCCGGACGGTCTCCATCACATTCTTGGAGTGCCCGTGGGCGGAGTCCACGATGAGGGCGTCCGTGCCGGCGCGGACCAGGGCCTCGATTCTCTCCTCCTCGTAGATGCCCACGGCGGCGGCGACGCGGAGGCGGTGCTGGGCGTCCCGGTTGTAGTTGGGCTCCATGCGGTCGATGAGGGTGCGCACATCCTGGAGGCTATAGAGGCCGGCCAGGCGCCCCTCCTCGTCCACCAGGGGGAGTTTTCCCACCTTGTGTTCCATCATGAGGGCCAGGGCGCGCGTCATGTCGGTGCCCTTGGGGGCGGTGACCAGGCGTGTGGTCATGACGGCTTCCACGGGCAAGGAATAGTCGGTGATGAACTTCAGGTCCCGGTGGGTGAACAATCCGCAGAGGCGCCCCTCTTCGTCCAGGATGGGGAACCCGCTGAACTTGTAGTCCTTGCTCTGGCGTTCCTGGATGATTTCGGAGACCTTCTGTCCCTTCTGGAAGGTGACGGGCCGTTCGATGATTCCGTTGAGGTAGTGTTTGACGGCGGCTGCCTCGGCGGCCTGCTTGGCGGGGGGGAGGTTTTTATGGATGACGCCCAGGCCGCCCAGTTTCGCCATGGCGATGGCCATCCGGTGTTCCGTGACCGTGTCCATGGCGGCGGAGATGAAGGGGAGGTTCAGGGAGATGTTCCGGCTGAACTGGGAGACCGTGGAGGCCTCGCCGGGGAGGAAATCCGCATAATAGACCTCCATGGAGACGTCGTTGAAGGTCAGCGCCTCGTGGGGGAAGGACTCCATAAACTGGGCAATGTACTCGTTCACCATAATGGGGGGGATCCGTGTTGTGGGGGGACTCTCTCTCCCGGCGGGGAAGGGTCGGCCGCCGGGGCATTGCGCCCTGCGGGGTTCCAGGCCGGGATTTTTCCGGGAAGCCGCCTTCGGTTTCCCGTTCGTGCCATTGCCGCGATACTATAACGGGGAAAACGGGGTTTACCTGTGGCCTGGGCCAGTTTTTGGGAAAGGATTGTCTGGAATTGTCAGGGGATTTCCCCGTTTTACCCGGGTTTCCGGGCAACGAAGAGGAGGGGGTGGTATGTCAGGGGGACGGCTTCCCCTCCCTGGGCGAAGCGGCGCCTGTACTCCTCCTGGAACTCCTGGAGGCGCCGGCGGCTCCAGGGGGCCTCCCCCTTTCCGGTGGCGGTGACGCCCGTTTCCTTCAGGTGCCTGAGCACCTCCCTGGGGGAGGGGAAGAGGAGGGTCCGCAGCCATTCCCGGCGGAAGAGGGGGGAGAAGCCCTCCTGTCGCAGGCGCCCTTCCCACTCCTCCCCCGTGGGATAGGCCAGCCCCCGTCCCGTCAAGGCCGTCACCTCCTGGAGGTTTTGCGGGCCGAAGGCAGTGAAGGCCAGTAGGGCTCCGGGTCGCATCGCCCCCTCCAGGCGGCGGAGGAATTCCCGGGGGTGTTCCAGCCATTGGAAGACCGCGTTGGCCACGCAGAGGTCCAGGTCGCCGGGGAGGGGGAGGCTTTCCAGGTCTCCGGCGAGGAAGCGGGCGCGGGGGCGGTGGAGATGGAAGCGTTCGCACTCGGGCACCAGGTCCACCAGGAGAAGTTCCTGGTAGCGGAGGGAGCGTTCCAGCAGGTCCGTGAGTCCCCCGGTGCCGCATCCTGCCTCCAGCACCCGGGGGAACTCCCTGGGTCCCTGGGCCAGCAGGGCCTGGACCAGTTCCCCGGCCATGGCGGCCTGCACGGAGGCGGCGCGTCCATAGGTATCCAGGCTTCTGGCGAAGCGGAGGCGTACCAGTTCCTTGTGCAGGGGGGTGTCAGGCAAGGCGAAGCACCTCCTCCCAGGAATGGAAGCGGCGGAGGCAGTCATGGGGCAGGGGCACTTCCGCCATGGGGACGCCTGCCCATTCCCAGGCGTTTCTCTGGGCCTGGGGGGGGAAGATGCGGTCCTGGCTCCCCACCAGGGCGCGGGTGAAGGGAAGGGAGGAGGGGGTGGGGGCCTCCTGGCACTGGCGGGCGATGGAGAGGAGTTCCCGCCGTTGTTCCTCCGGCGTGGCCGTCCCCCAGGGGAATGCCGCCGCCGCGTCCTGGCTGCCCGTCATCCGGGCGAGGAATCGCTGGCGGGCGCGGGGTTCCCCCCAATGCTGCGCCGTCCCGTCGAAGATGGCGGGGGGGATGCCCCATTCCTGGTGGCGTGGGTGGGGGGTGCCGTTCAAGGCCAGGGCGGCCTTCAGGGGCCAGGCGGACCACTCCATTTGCGTGGCGGCCCAGACCCCCAGGGACCAGGCCACCAGGAAGCACTCCCCCGTCCCGGGGGGCGTGGGAAGGGGGGCCAGGGAGGAGTAGTCCCAGGCGGTCCACACCTGGCACGTCCCCGTGTCGAGATGCCGGGTGGCGGCGGGGTCCATTCCCCATCCCGTGAAGAACAGGATGGTACGGGAGGGGGCGCCGGCCTCCGAGGGGGGCTGCAGGTGCCATTTCATGGGCGGAACCCTCCCGCCAGTTCCACGTCCTCCCGGCTCAGGGCGGCGGAGAGGGAGAAGCGGAGCCGCGCCGTTCCCAGGGGCACCGTGGGATGCCGGATGGGGAAGACCAGGATTCCCGCCCCCTGGTAGGCCTCCGCCAGTCGGCAGGCCTCCCGGTCCTCCCCCACCATGAGGGGGACGATTTGGGAATCCCCGCCCGTGGAAAGCCCCCGGCCCCGGAAGAGTTCCCGCAGCCGGCGGGCCTTTTCCAGGAGGGCCAGGCGCTCCCCCTCCAGTTCGGAAAAGTGCCGCAGGACAAAATCGCTCCAGTTGAGCACAACGGGGGGGAGCCCCGTGGTGAAGATCAGGGAGCGGGCATGGTTCACCAGATACTCCCGCACCACCGGGTCCATGATGGCGTAGGCGCCGGTGGAGCCGAAGGCCTTGCCGAAGGTCCCCACCAGGACATCCACGCGCTCCGCCAGCCCCAGTTCCGCCGCCAGGCCGCGCCCGCCGGGCCCCCGCACGCCCACCCCGTGGGCCTCGTCCACCACCAGGATGGCATCGAACTCCTCCTTCAGGGCCACCAGTTCCGCCAGGGGGGCGCAATCCCCGTCCATGCTGAAGACCGACTCCGTCACCAGGAAGAGCCTCCGGCAGCCCCCCCTGAGCTGCCGGAGAAGCTGGCGGAGGTGTTCCATGTCGTTGTGGCGGTACCTCCGGAAGGGGGCGGCACAGAGCCGCATGCCGTCGATGATGCTGGCGTGGTTCAGTTTGTCGGAGAGAATCAGGTCCTCCTTGGAGGAGAGGGCGGGGAGGATGCCGATGTTGGCATGGTATCCGCTGTTGAAGACCAGCGCCGCCCGTCCGCCGTAGAGGCGGGAGAGGGTTTCCTCCAGGCGTCGGTAGGCGGGGGTGTTCCCCGTCAGCAGCCGGCTGGAGGTGCAGGACTGGGCCAGTTCAGGGGAGGAGGCGTCCGGATACTGGGCGTAGAAGGCCTGGCGCCAGGCAAGGTTCCCTCCCACCCCCATGTAGTCGTTGCTGGAGAAGTTCCGGTAGGCGCGGCCCTCCCAGCTCGCCTGGGCCCCCGCCCCGTGGGCAATCTCCCGCAACTGCCGGAAGGAGCCGCCAGTGCGCAAGGCCTCCAGCTCCCGGGACATCTCCCGCAAAAATGCGTTCTCTTCTCTCTGCGTCTCCATGTGCATCCTGACCTCGAAAGCCCGCCGCCGGCCAGAAGGGCCGCATGCCCTTGCCGGGAAGCGCAGGGGAGGGACCCCCTCGCCGACTGCGCCCCCCAAAGGTCCTCGCCCGCCTCGCCGGGCGGCGGGGATAACATAGCCTGTGGCCAGTCGCCTTCCCATTCCCCGCCCCCCTACGCCGCCACGGCCATTTCCTGTCCGCCCTGTCCCCTTCTGGCAGAATCGGGGAGAGGGGTTAGATTATGGCGTTTCGCGCTTGTCCAGCCGCCTCTCCCGTCCCCGGCCTTCATTGTCATGGCATGGGCGAGGGGAGAGTGACTTGATTTCCCGTGGAAGGCGGCGACCGTTAACGACAGGTGAAGAGCGAAACGCAAGCCGAAGGAGGACCATACACAATGGCCACGACCAAGAGCGGCACCCACGGTGCCAAGCACACCCTGTGCCGTAGAATCGGGCACTGCCTGTGGGGAATGCCCAACTGCCCCACCAACAGCCGTGTCATCAAGACCCGCGATGGAGCGGACAACACCAGCAACGCCAAGGCCTATCCCGCCGGCCAGCACGGTCCCACCAAGCGCCGCACCAAGCTCTCCACCTACGGGCAGCTCCTCCTGGAGAAGCAGAAGCTCAAGACCTTCTACGACCTCTCCGAGCACCAGCTCACCTTCATCTACCGCTCTTCCAAGCGCGGCCTGGGCAACACCGGCGACAAGCTGCTGGCCAACCTGGAGATGCGCCTGGTCTCCGTGGTCTACCGCAGCGGACTGGCCCCCACCATCTTCGCCGCCCGCCAGGTGGTCAGCCACCGCCACATCCTGGTGAACGGAAAGGTCTGCGACCGCGCCAGCCTCCGCCTGAAGGCCGGTGACGTGCTCACCATCAACGAGCAGCACTCCCCCATGATCGCCACCATCGCCAAGTCCAGCGCCGTCGTCCCCCCCGCCTACCTGGAGAAGGACGCCAACGACAAGTGCAAGGTGACGGTCCTCCGGGAGCCCCTCACCGAGGAGATCAACGTGGACGTCTCCATCATCAAGGTCATCGAGTACTACAACCTGCACTAATTCCGCAGAGTCGGGGCGGAAGGGCCGGGAGCGGGAATCCGCCTCCCCTCCCCTTCCCCAGCCCCATGCCCAGGGCAAGGCCGCTTTCCTCCGGGAGGGCGGCCTTCCTTGTCTTTTCCCCGGGGGGGATTGTCCCGGGCAGGGAAAGAGGGACATGGCGGGCTCCCCTGCGGCAGCGCCCCCTTCCGGGACCGGCTTCCGGGGAAAGCCCCCGGAGAGATTGCCCCCGGATTTTCCGGGATTCGCCTTTCCCCTTATATTATCCCCATGGACATCCTGGACGGCGGGGCTCCCCCAGGGAATCCCCGCCAGGGCAAAGGCCCCCTTCCTGGAAAGACGACACGTATCCACCACCTATTTCCTTTCCCTTCCCCCTGGAGGCGACCACACCTCCCCCCATTGCCCCCGGACACGGCGTGCGGGGCGGCTTTCCCTTCCGCAACTCCCCCTCGGCGGGGAACGCACCACAAGCCCCGGGACATCCCGCGGGCTTCCCCGCACCCCCAGGGGCGAGGCGTGTCCCTTCCCAGGGACACCCGGCGGCACCCCGGCAAGGACGCCGCGAAAACCACTTTACCCCAACTGAACGACAAGGAGAAACAGCCAATGAAGCGCGAGAAAAAGACCCCCACCCCCATGGAATATACGGGAGAACTCTCCGTCAATGTGCAGGGATTTGGCTTCATCCGGCTCCCCGAGGGGGGCTCCCTCTTCGTGCCCCCGGGCTACCTGGGGGGAGCCGTCACCGGGGACACCGTCCTGGCGGTCATCGATCCCCAAAGCGACCCCGACCGCCCCGTGGCGGCGGTCAAGCGGATTCTCCAGCGGAAATTCGAGGAATTCGTCGGCTGCCTCACCCCCCTGCGGGGAGGGCGCTGGGGCATCCGCCCCCTGCGCCATGAACTGCCGGACATGCTCCTGCTCTCCCAGGAGAGCGTCCAGCGCGCCCTTCCCCCGCCCAAGGAGGGGAACTGGGCCAGGGCCAGGCTCCCCTTCCCCGACGAGGAGTTCCCCCCCGAGGCCATCCCCTGCGCGGAACTCCTGAAGACGGGCCAGGACAGCGGCACCGTGACCGCCGACCTGGACGCCATCGTGGAGGAATACCACATCCCCGCCCCCTACACCCCGGAGGACGAGGCGAAGGCCGCCGCCCTGGCCCCGGTGAAGGTCCGGCGGCAGGACTGCACCAAGGACGTGGCCGTCACCATCGACCCGGTGGACGCCCGGGACTATGACGACGCCCTCTCCCTGGCCCCCTGCTCCCAGCCGGGGCAGGTGGTGGTGGGAGTCCACATTGCGGACGTGGCCTCCTACGTGCGCCCCGGCTCCCCCCTGGACCGCCAGGCCAGGGAGCGCTGCTTCACCTCCTACCTGCCCGGGCGCACCCTCCCCATGCTCCCCAAGGCGCTGGCCAACCGGCAGTGCAGCCTCCAGGCGGGGGAGGACCGCCTGGCCCACACGGTCTTCATCCGCTTTGACGCCCACACCGGGGAAATCCTCTCCTGGCAGCGCAGGCATACTCTCATCCGGGTGCGCCAGCGCCTCTGCTACGAGCAGGTGCAGGCCTTCCTCTCCGGCGGGAAATTCGACGCCCCCCCGGAGGTGCAGGAGCTGGTGCGCCGCCTGGCGGACCTCTCGGCTCTCCTCCGCCACCGGCGCATGACCCAGGAACGCTTCCTCCCCATGGCCATGCCCGAAATCCGGGTGGTCTGCAGCGAGACCCCCTCCCGGATCCTGGGGGTCCAGCAGAACGAGGACAATCCCTCCCACCAACTGGTGGAGGAGTTCATGCTGGCCGCCAACGAATGCGTCGCACGGGAACTGGGCGAACTCCACCTGCCGGGACTCTTCCGGAACCACCTCAGCCCCGACCCCGACAAACTCCGGGAATTCGCCGAAAACGCCACCATCATGATGGGGGAAAAGGTACGCAGCCTCTCCTCCCGGGGGGCCATCGTCCGCTTCCTCAAGCATGCGGAGCGCTCCCCCCTGAAGGATGTCCTCACCATGGCCTTCCTCCGGCACCTGCCCCGCGCAGACTACGGCGAGGAGTGCCTGGGGCATTTCGGCCTGGGCAAGGAACACTACTGCCATTTCACCAGCCCCATCCGGCGATACGCAGACCTCCTGGTCCACCAGCAGCTGCTCTCCCACGACCTCCGGCGGAAGACCTACTCCCTGGAGGCCGTCCACGACCTGGGGGCGCTCTGCAGCGCCAGGGAATACAACTGCGACCAGGCGGAGTTCGCCGCCAGCGACCGCATGAAAATCCGCTACCTCCTGGAATTGTCCCGCCAGGGCGGCGGAGCCGACCTCCTCCTTACGGGGGAGGTCTGCAAGGTCACCAAGACCGGCGCCCAGGTCTACCTGCCGGACTATGGCCTCATGGCCTATGTCAACGAACCCGCCCTGCCCCGGGGATGGAGATTTGACTCCCAGAAGTGCACCTGGTCCAATGCCAGAGAGGGAGACCGGATTTACATTACGCAGAAACGACGTTTCCACATGGAAAAGGCAGACCCCATCCGCGGGGAACTGCTCCTTTGCCCCGTCCTCCCCTCCCAGGAAGAGGAGGAGTCCCAGCCTCCCCGCAAGGCCGAGAACCATGGCCGCGCCTGACCCTGTATAAGAAGACCTAGACGACAATGCTCACCTTCCTCCTAGCCGCCGTGGCCGCCGTGGCCGCGGGAGTCCTCACCTTCCGGATGGGAGAGGGCGGCCATTGGGGCTACGGGCTGCTGGCCGGCCTGTGCGCCGCCCTGGCGGTCCTCATCCCCATCAACCTCTGGATCCGGAAACGGCTCACCGCCCTCTTCACCGGAGTGCAGAGGGAACTCCTCGCCTCCCAGGAACGCCTCCGCACCAAGGCCACCGCCTTGGCAAACCGGGGCCAGGCCACCCAGAAGGTGGTGGCGCAATTGGAACAGGAGCAGACCGAGGCCATCCGAAAGGCCATGGCCCCCCTGGAGGAGGCGCGGAAATACCGCCTCTGGAACCCCCTGGCCGTCACCCAGGCCAATCTGATGAAGGGACAGCTCCTCTACCAAATCCGGGACTACGACGCCGCGCGACCCCTGCTGGAAAAGGCCCTCGTGGTGGATCCCCTCATCCTCTGCATGCGCATGGTCCTCCTCTGGAAAAAGTCCCCCGACAACCTGGACGCCTTGGAAAAGCTCTTCCGGAAGAACATCGGACGCTTCAAATATGAGAAGGGCACCCTGGCCTATGCCACCTACTCCTGGATCCTGGTCCGGCAAAACAAACTCACCGAGGCGGTGAAACTCCTGGACGAGGCCAAGGGAAAGACCGAAGACCCCGTGATCGCCCAGAACTGGGAACACCTGGCCAACCGGCGCCAGAACCGCTTCAGCAACGCAGGCCTGGGCGAGCCCTGGTATGCCCTCGGCCTGGAACAGCCCGCCCCCGCCCGCACCATGCAAAAGGACCGCTTCGGAGGCAGGATGATGCGCGGAGGATTCCGCCGATGACCCGAAACGCCGGGCAACGCTGGAGAAAATACCACGGCCTGGGCAACGACTACCTCATCCCCCTGGACCGGGAGGAGGCGACCCCCGACACCGTGGACCCCGCCCTCGTCCAACGGGTCTGCCATCCCCACTATGGCCTGGGGTCCGACGGCATCCTCTACGGCCCCTATCCCCCTGGAAGCCCCTTCTTCCAGCGCCTGGGGCAGCCCGGCGCCCTCTGCGCCTTCCGCATCCTGAACCCCGACGGCAGCGAGGCGGAAAAGAGCGGCAACGGTGTCCGCATCTTCGCCCGCTACCTCTGGGACGAAGGGCTGGTTTCCCTGGGCGTCCCCTTCACCCTGGCCACCCTGGGGGGGGCCGTCACTTGCTTCATCCATGACCCCCGCAAGGCCATCCAGGCCCAGATGGGGGAGGTCTCCTTTGCCAGCCACAGCATTCCCGTGGCTGGCCCCGCCCGGGAGGTGCTGCGGGAGTCCCTCCGCCTTCCCGGGGAGACGGCCCCCCTCCTCTTCTGCGCCGCCACCGTGGGCAACCCCCACTGCGTCGTCCTGCTGGACACCCCGCCCACCAGGGAATTGGCCCTGCGCCTGGGGCCGCTCCTGGAGTCCCACCCCCTCTTCCCCCACCGCACCAACGTCCAATTCCTCCACCGGCTGGATGAACACGGGGTGCAGGTGGAGATTTACGAGCGCGGAGCCGGCTACACCCTGGCCAGCGGCACCAGCGCCACCGCCTGCGCCGCCGTGGCAGTCCGCCTGGGGCTGTGCCATTCCCCGGTGACGGTGAAGATGCCGGGGGGGAGCCTGGAAATCTCCCTGGATTCCCACTTCTCCGCCACCCTCACCGGCCCCGTGGAATGCGTCTACGAGGCGGAACTCTTCCTGGAATCCCCCGCTTCCGCCCCGCCTCCCTCCCCATGAAATATATCGGCCCACACCTTTCCATTGCGGGAGGGGTCTCCCGCTCCCCGGCACGCGCCCAGGAATGCGGCGCCACGGGCTTCGCCCTCTTCACCAAAAACCAGCGCCAGTGGCGCGCCCCCGCCATCTCCCCGGAGGAGTCCCAGGCCTTCCGGGAGGCCTGCGCCGCCGGGGGCTTCTCCCCCGAGGCAATCCTCCCCCACGATTCCTACCTCATCAACCTGGGAAACCCAGACCCGACCAAGCGCAAAAGCGCCCAGGAGGCCTTCACCGAGGAGATGAAACGGGTGGAAGCCCTGGGGCTAAAATTGCTTAATTTCCACCCAGGCAGCGGATTGGGCGCCCCCCTGGACGAAACCCTCGCCAGGATTGCCCAGGGAATCCGGGAAGCCATCGACCAGACGGAATACGCCGTGGCCGTGGTGGAGAACACGGCGGGCCAAGGCACCCTGGCCGGCAAAAACCTGGAGGAACTCCAAAGGATCCTGGAACTGGTGGACCGCCCCGGAAGGATCGGCGTCTGCATCGACACCTGCCACGCCTATGCCGCCGGCATCGACCTGGCCACCCCGGAGGGACTGGAGGCCTTCTGGCAGGAGTTCCAGGAACGCCTGGGATTCCCCATGCTCAAGGGTATGCACTGGAACGACACCAGGTCCGCCCTGGGCTCCCACCTGGACCGCCATGCCCCCATCGGGAACGGCAACCTGGGATGGGACCTCTTCCTCAAACTCGCCCAGGACCCCAGGCTGGATGGCATCCCCCTGATTCTGGAAACCCCCGAACCCGAACGCTGGCCCCAGGAAACCCAAAGACTCCTCCAGGCCGCCGCCCAGACCCCCTGAACGCCCCCGCTTCCCGGCCGGAAGGCCCCTTTCCGACCCATATCCCCCCCATCCCCGTTTCAACCAGATAAGGAATACCACACCTATGGAACTGCCCATTCATGTCGACTTGAAGGACAAGGTCGCCGTCGTCACCGGAGCCGGCGGCGTCCTCTGCAGCATCATGGCCCAGGCGCTGGCCGCATGCGGCGCCAAGGTCGCCGTGCTTGACCTGAAGGAAGAGGCCGCCCAGGCCTGCGCCGATGCCATCGTGAAGGAAGGCGGGCAGGCCTTGGCCATCGCCGCCAATGTGCTGGACAAGGCCTCCCTGGAAGCCGCCCACGAAAAGGTGCTTGCCGCCTTCGGCCCCACGGACATCCTGCTGAACGGCGCCGGCGGCAACAACCCCAAGGGCACCACCGCGCGGGAGTTCGCCACCCAGGAGGACGTCCTCAATCCCCAGGAAGGCCAGTTCAATTTCTTCAACCTGGACCCCAATGGCATCTCCTTCGTCTTCAACCTGAATTTCATTGGCACCCTCCTGCCCACCCAGGTCTTCTGCGCCGACATGGTGAAGAAGGGACATGGCACCATCCTCAATGTCTCCTCCATGAACGCCTTCCGCCCCCTGACCAAAATCCCCGCCTACTCCGGCGCCAAGGCCGCCGTCAGCAATTTCACCCAGTGGCTGGCCACCCACCTGGCAAAGGTGGGCATCCGGGTCAATGCCATCGCCCCGGGATTCTTCGTCACCAACCAGAACCGCGCCCTGCTCACCAACCCCGACGGCTCCCTCACCCCCAGGGGACAGACCATCCTCACCCACACCCCCATGGGACGCTTCGGCACCCCCGAAGACCTGCTGGGCGCCGTCCTCTGGCTCCTGGATGACAAGGCCGCCGGCTTTGTCAACGGCACGGTGATTCCCATCGACGGTGGATTCGCCGCCTTCTCCGGCGTGTAGAAAAGCCCTGCCAGGCCTTTTTTCCCAGGCGTCCCTCCTTCCCCGGCAACCGGAAGGAAGGGACGCCTTTTCTTTTCGGAAAAATGAAGAAAATCGACATATTTTGATTCTTGTTTTTTGCGGGAAAATGAGGATAATGTACACAGAGGACTTTTTGGAATTCCCCCACAATTCGGAAAGCCGCGCTTTCCCCTTCCCCCCCCAAAAAAACCAATGAAAAAATCCTTCACCCTCATTGAACTGCTGGTGGTCATCGCCATCATCGCCATCCTGGCGGCCATGCTGCTGCCCGCCCTCTCCAAGGCCCGGGAAAAGGCCCGCGCCATCTCCTGCACCAACAACCTGAAGCAACTCACCCTGGCCTACGTGATTTACGCCGATTCCAACGACGGCTACTGGAACATCGGCTTCCGGGATTGGAACCAGTGGATTGGCGCCGCCGCCTCCATGGGCACCCTGGAGGGATGGCCAAATCCCACCCTCATGGACTTCGGCAACAACGACGAGACCCGCTGGG
The DNA here is from genome assembly GCA_016302725.1 of Lentisphaeria bacterium. Taxonomy (GTDB): domain Bacteria; phylum Verrucomicrobiota; class Lentisphaeria; order Oligosphaerales; family Oligosphaeraceae; genus UBA1724. The sequence goes on along the minus strand of JAEDNB010000011.1, from coordinate 490 downwards.
GCAAGCGCATCCCCATCGCCTTCTGCCCCAACGCCAAGAAAAAGGCCGCCTGCCTGACCTACGGCATCATGACCTATACCACGGCCCGGGACTACGGCCCCGGATGCTACAAGACCTACGGAGCCACTTCCTGGTCCGAAACCTACGGCGCCAGCGGCGACGTGGTCTTCATCCGCCCCGAGCAATTCAAGTCCCCCGGCGCCTACTTCCTGTGGGCCGACGCCATCGCCGCCAACAATGAAGACGATTACTGCGCCGGCTACGTGGAGCCCCGCTGGGGCGACAGGGTCCACAATCTCTCTTCCCACGGCAGCAGCGGAACCCCCTTCGCCTTCGCCGACGGCCACGTGGAAGCCATCACCCGGGGCGAGAGATACGCCCAGTTGGCGGACACCGAACCCCAGATTCTGGGAAAGTACTATGTGTGGTATAACTACGAGGGCAACCACAGCAACACCTGGGTCTACGAAAACAACGCACTGCGCCAGGT
>JAEDNB010000010.1 GCA_016302725.1 Lentisphaeria bacterium | reverse complement strand
AGATTTCCGGCAAGAATGCCTTCAATCTCTACGAGACCTACGGCTTCCCCATTGAATTGACCCAGGAGATGGCCCAGGAGCGGGGCTTCAAGGTGGACCTGGAGGGCTTCCGCAAGGCGGCCGAGGAGCACCAGAGGAAATCCCAGGCCGGCGCCGAACAGAAGTTCCACGGCGGCCTGGCGGACCACAGCGAGGCCACCGCCCGCCTCCACACCGCCACCCACCTCCTGGACCAGGCCCTGCGCATCGTCCTCTCCCCGGATGTCCACCAGTGCGGCTCCAACATCACCGCCGAACGCCTCCGCTTCGACTTCAACTGGCCCGAGAAGATGACCCCCGAACAACTGAAGGCCGTGGAAGACCTGGTGAATGAGCAAATCCAGCGGAAACTGCCCGTGGTCTGCCAGGAAATGACCCTGGAAGAGGCCCGGCAGACCAACGCCATCGGCATCTTCGAAAGCAAATACGGGGAGCGGGTGAAGGTCTACTCCATCGGCGACTTCTCCAAGGAAATATGCGGCGGCCCCCACGCCTCCAACAGCGGTGAGCTGGGGCATTTCCGCATCGTGAAGGAGGAATCCTCCTCCCGGGGCATCCGCCGCATCAAGGCCGTGCTGGAAGGATAGCCCGGCCTGCCCCCCGCCGGGCGGTAGGGCAGCCCCCTCCGCCCGGACACTCCCCCCATCCCCCAAGGAACCGGCCCCCCATGTTTTCCCAAGACAGCCTGTTGGATTTCCTGAAGGAGAGCCCCACGGCCTTCCACGCCGTCCCCTGGCTCTCCCGCCGCCTCCAGGAGGCGGGATACCGGCCCCTGGATCCCCGGGGGGAGTGGGCCCTCGAGCCCGGCGGACGCTATCTGACCACCCGCAACGGCTCCTCTCTCATCGCCTTCCGCCTGGCCCACCAGGCCCCCCTGGACGCCGCCAGGATGGGCGTCTGCCACACGGACAGCCCCGCCTTGAAACTGCGGCTGCGGGACGCCGCCCAGGCCGCCCCGGGCCTCCTGAAGGTCCCCGTGGAGGTCTACGGCGGGGCGACCATCGCCCCCTGGCTGGACCGCCCCCTCCAGGTGGCCGGCCGCCTTCCCCTCCGGGATTCGGAGGGGAGGATGCGCTTCCTCCCCGTCGCCACCAGGGAACCCGTGGCGGTCATCCCCAATCCCCCCATCCACCTGGCCAGCCTCAACGACGGCTTCCGCTACAACCCCCAGACCCAGTTGGCCGCCCTCCTTCCCTATGCTGGCCTGGGGGAACTTCTGGCCGCCCTGGCCCCGGAGGGATGCTCCCCCCTGGAAGCCCCCCTCCAGCACACGGCGGAACTCTATCTGGCGGATGCCCAGGCCCCCGTGGCCATGGGAGAGCTCCTGCAGGCACCCAGGCTGGACAACCTCACCAGCTGCCATGCCCTGGCGGAGGCCCTCTGCCAGGAAGAGCCACCCGCCTGCACCCTCCTGGGAGGCTTCTTCGACCTGGAGGAAGTGGGCCTGAACTTCCAGAGCGCCGGGGGGGATTTCCTCCCCTCCACCTTGCTGCGCCTCGCCAACGCCCTGGGGGAAGGATCCCCCCAGGCCCTCCCCAGGATGATGGCCGCCTCCCTCTGCCTCTCCCTGGACGTGGCCCACGCCTTCCACCCCAATTTCCCGGAGCTGTTCGACCCGGAGGATTCCCCCCGCCTGGGACAGGGCCCTGCGCTGAAATTCCACGCCAACCAGAATTTCGCCACCACCCTCCCCGCCGCGGCCTACCTCCAGGACCTGGCCGCCCGCTCCCAACTCCCCCTGCAGACCTTCACCCCGCGCTCCGACTCCCGATGCGGCTCCACCATCGGCAGGATGGTGGCGGGAAGCCTGGGCGTGGCTGTGGCCGACCTGGGCGCCCCCATCTGGGCCATGCACTCCCTCCGGGAAACCGGAAGCCTCTCGGACACCAAGGCCCTGCAGCAACTCCTCCAGGCATTCTTCCTGGACAAGGCCCCCCTCCCCCTCCCCTGACGCAGCCCCGGAGAAAGACACCCTTGGGACAAATCCTGCCCATCTTCCTGGGAATCCTCGCCTTGCTGGCACTCTCCGCCTTCTTCTCCTGCGCGGAAACCGCCCTCATGTCCATCAGCAAGGCGCAGCTGCGCCGGCTGAAGAACGACGACCGCCGGGGAAGGATGGTCCACCGGCTACTGACCGACGCCCAGAGGACCCTGGGCACCATCCTCCTCTGCAACCTCTTCGTCAACACCCTCCTCGCCGCCTTAAGCGCGGAACTGCTGGGAAGAAACCTCCCCGACCCCAGGATGGGGGCGCTTCTCTCCATCCTCCTGGTCACCCCCGTTCTCGTCCTGGCCGGCGAACTGCTCCCCAAGGTCAACGGACTCCGCCATAACCTGGCCCTGGCCAGGTTCAGCGCCCCCCCGCTCCTCCTCCTCTCCTGGCTTCTCACCCCCCTCCTCTTCCTCCTGAACGGCCTCTGCCAGGGAATCCAACGGCTCCTGGGGCTGGGCAAGGACCAAGGCTCCTGGGAGGCCCTCACCAGCGGGGAACTGGTCGCCACCATCGACAGCGCCACCTCCGCCGGGGAGGCCACCCGCCGGGAACACGACCTGCTCGCCCGAATCCTCCGCTTCGGCACCATCCAGGCCAAGGAAATCATGCTCCCAAGGCCCCAGCTCCAGGGGCTGGAGGATTCCCTGACCCTCCGGGAGGCCTTTCCCATCGCCTTGAAAAGCGACCTGGGAGACCTCCCCGTCTACCACGAAAACCTGGATGAAATCTGGGGCGCACTCTCCTTCGCCGACCTCCTCCGCTACCGGGAATCCCCCCTGGCGGACCGCCCCCTCGCCGATTTCCGCGCACGGCTGGAGGCCGGCGAGAAGGACATCCCCCTCACCCCCGTGGACTTCGTCCCCGGCACCGCCCACATCGACCGCCTCCTGGAGCGGATGCGCAAACACTCCCTGCGCCTCTCCATCGTGGTCTCCGAATATGGAGGCACCCTGGGAATGGTCACCCCCGCCATGATCCTGGAGGAAGTGGTGGGGCGCTATGCCTTCAGCGGAAGAGACGTGAACCGCCTCCAGAAGCGCAACGGGGGCTTTCTGGCGGACGGGCGCGCCCGGCTCCGCATGGTGGAGGAGGCCCTGGGATGCACCTTCCCCGACGCCGAGGCGGAGACCATTGCCGGCTTTGTCATGGAACGCCTGGGGCGCATCCCCGCCCCCGGGGACCAGTTCTTCGAGGGGGACCGGCGCTTCCAGGTAGTGCGCACCGCCGGGCGCCTGGCCTCCGCCGTGATGATCTACCACCCCGCCCACCCCGTGCCCCCCCGCCAGGAAGGGGAAGGAGACGGAAAATGAGCCTGCCCCTCCTCCTGTCGCTCCTGCTTCTCCTGCTTTTGGGGCTTTCCGCCTTCTTCAGCGGCGCCGAGACCGCCATGACCAGCGTCAGCCGTTCCTGGATCCAGAGCCAGGCCCGGAAGGGGGACCGCCGGGCCGCCCTGGTGGGCGGCTTCCTCCAGGACGGGGAACGCCTGCTGGGAACCATCCTCATCGGCAACAACCTGGTCAACATCACCCTGACCAACCTGGCCAACCTGCTGGTGGGAAGCCTCCTGGCCGAACGCATCTCCCAGGGCCTCCTCTCCGCCAACTGGGAGGAGTGGATCACCTCCCTCTCCCTCACCCCCGTGGTCCTGGTCTTCGGGGAGGCCCTCCCCAAGGCACTGGGCCGAAACCGCTCCGGCGCCTTCGCCCTCCTGGCCGCCCGCCCCCTGAGGCTCTTCGAAATCCTCCTGAAACCCCTGGTCCTGCTCACCTGCCGCGCCACCCGCGCCCTCTCCCCCCGCAACGACCAGGAGGAGGCCGACGGAACCCCCAGGGTCACCCGGGAGGACATGAAGATGATTGCGGAAATGGCCGCCGAACAGGGGCTGGTCAACAAGGAGGCCGGCGAAATGCTCCAAAGCGTCCTGGAACTGGACAAGCGCCCCGTGGAAACCGCCATGGTCCCCCTGGTGGAGGTGCGCTCCCTCCCGGAAAGCGCCACCGTGGGAGACGCCCTCCGGCTCTCCGGGGACTCCGGCTTCCTCCACCTGCCCGTCTACCGGGAACGGGTGGACCGCATCGTCGGCGTGGTAAACTGCCGGGACCTCCTCTCCCTGCGCACCCCCGCCGAGGCCGAAGACGATTTCCTGGAACAGCCCCTCGCCCCCTACGTCACGAGAAAACTCCTCTTCATCCCCGAATCCCAGCCCGTGAATGTCACCCTGGAACACTTGCGGAGCGCCTCCCTGACCATGGCCATCGTGGTGGACGAATACGGCGGCATGACCGGCATGGCCACCGTCCAGGACCTGGTGGAACTCATCGTGGGCAACCTCAACGACCGCAGGGAGGGGGAATTCTTCCACGTCCAGTGGACCGGCCCGGGCGCCTTCATCTGCAGCGGCAGGATGGAAATGGGGACCCTGGAGGAATACCTGGGCCTCACCATCCCCCTGACAGGCTTTGAAACCGCCGCCGGATTCGTGCTGAAACTGGCCGGCACCATCCCCTCGGCAGGGGAGAAGTTCCAATACCGGAACATTGAAATCACGGTCCTCCACGTGGAGGAGCATCGGATTACACGCCTTAAATTCCATATCCAGAGCCCTGCCCGGCGCCCGCCCGCCGCCGGCAAAAGCGGAGGAAAGCCCCATGAGCGAAAAACGCCTGCATAAGGAAACCCTGGCCGTCCAGGCCGGATACACCCCGGGAAATGGGGAGCCCAGAATCTGCCCCATCGTCCAAAGCACCACCTTCAAATACGACGACGCCCAAAGCGTCGCCGACCTCTTCGACCTGAAGACCCCCGGCTTCTTTTACACCCGCCTGGCCAATCCCACCGTGGACGCCCTGGAGAAGAAGATCGCGGCCCTGGAGGGGGGCGTGGCCTGCGTATGCACCTCCTCGGGCCAGGCCGCCAACGCCAACGCCATCCTGAACGTGGCACGGGCGGGGGACCACGTGGTGGCCTGCTCCAGCCTCTACGGCGGCACGGTCAGCCTCTTCACCAACACCCTGAAAAAGTGCGGCATCGAATTCACCTACCTCCTGCCTTCCGCCACGGAGGAGGAACTCCAGGCCGCCATCCGCCCCAACACCAAGGCCGTCTTCGCGGAGACTCTCTGCAACCCCTCCGTGGTGGTCCTGGACATCGAGAAATTCGCCAGGGTGGCCCATGCCAATGGAATTCCCCTGATTGTGGACAACACCTTCCCCACCCCCATGCTCTGCCAGCCCTTCCAATGGGGGGCGGACATCATCACCCACTCCACCACAAAATACCTGGACGGGCATGCCAGCAGCGTGGGCGGCGCCATTGTGGAGAAGGGAGACTTTGACTGGGGCAACGGGAAATTCCCGGAGTTCATCCAGCCGGACGAAAGTTACCACGGCCTGGTCTACACCCGGAATTTCCCCCAGTGCCCCTATTCGGCCAAGATGCGTGCCCAGTGGATCCGGGACCTGGGGAATCCCCAGATGGCCTTCAACGCCTTCCTCACCATGCTGGGCATGGAAACCCTCCACCTCCGCATGGAACGGCATAGCCAAAACGCCCTGGCCCTGGCCAGGTTCCTGGAAAGCCACCCCAAGGTCGCCTGGGTGAACTACCCCGGCCTGGAGTCCAGCCCCGACCATCCCCTGGCGCAGAAATACCTCCCCCATGGATGCTCCGGCGTGATGTGCTTCGGCGTCAAAGGCGGAAAGGAGGCCGGGGAACGCCTCATGGACAACTTGAAGCTGGCCGCCATCGTGGTCCACGTGGCCGATGTGCGCACCTGCGTCCTCCACCCCGCCAGCATGACCCACAGGCAACTCTCCGAGGCGGAACTCAAGGCGGCGGGGGTCTCCCCCGACTTGATTCGACTCTCCGTGGGCATTGAGAATATCCAGGACCTTTGCGACGACTTCGACCAGGCACTCCAAAAGGCCTAAAGCCCCCGCCCCTCCCCGGCCGCCCCAGCTTCCCCACGGGGGCGCGGGGAGGCCCCCGCCCCCCTTTCCCCGTTCTTCCGCCCCTTCCCCCGCCCCTTTCCATGCCCTCCCGCATCCCTCCCAAGACCGTCTCCCCGATTTTCCTGGTCTTAAGCACCTTCTACGTCACCTGCCTCCTGCTGTCCAATCTCATCGCCAGCAAAGTCATCCTCCTGGCAGGCCTTACCCTGGACGCCGCCGTCATCCTCTTTCCCCTGACCTATATCCTGGGGGATGTCTTCACGGAAATCTACGGCTTCCGGCGCACGAAACTGACCATCTGGCTCGGCTTCTCCTGCAATTTCCTTGCGGCCCTCGTCTACCTGGCCGCCGTCTACCTCCCCTATCCCGACTACTGGCCAAACCAGGAGGCCTTCGCCACCGTCCTGGGCATCACCCCCAGAATCTTCATCGCCTCCCTGGTGGGATATCTCTTCGGGGAATTCTCCAACTCCATCGTACTCTCCAAACTGAAGGTGGCCACCAACGGAAAGAAACTCTGGCTCCGCACCATCCTCTCCACCATCGTGGGAGAGGCCCTCGACACCGTCCTCTTCGTCCTTATCTCCTTCTCCGGGGTCCTGCCCAAGGGCGGACTCCTCTCCATGATTCTCTGCCAATACGTCTTCAAGGTGGGCTACGAGGTCCTCTTCACCCCCTTCACCTACTGGTGCATCGCCAAGGTGAAAAAACTGGAAGGACTGGATGTCTACGACCATCACGAATCCTACCGGGTTCTATGATGGCGGAAACCATAGCGCTCCTTCCAAGGCGACCCCATATTGCAGGATCACGGTAATCCCCAGGCACCTTTGGAGAGAACCGGGAAGGGCCTCCGGATACACTTGAAGGGGGACCTGCCCTCCGGGGCGCAAGGCTTGTTTTATATATCACTAACTAGTATATATAGAATAACTTACAGTAAACCCAAGGCCACGTGCGGTTTCTCTGCCTGGCCTGGGGTTTGCATTGTCTTCGCTGGGGCGTTTGTGCCGGGCTATTTCCGCGTCCTGTGGTATTGGAGGAAGGCGGCCAGGGGGATTCCCATGGTGTTGTAGTTCGCATAGGGGTGGGGGTTTCCCATCTGCACCTCCAGGCGTTCCTGTCCAGTGTAGCCTTGGAAGGGGAGGGTCTTTTCCTCGTTGCCTTCCCTGGGGTATCCGAAGTCATTGGAGACCCCGATGCCCGTGTCCAGGAGATGGACTCCCTCCTGCTGGCGTCCATCGAAGCGTTGGATGAGGTGGTTTCGGAAGCGCCACATGGCGGCGTTTTGCTTCACGGTGAAATCGCCGGCGGCGTTGTCCAGGGAGCCCATGGTGCTGCAGGGGATGCAGAGGACGAAGAGGCCATCGGGGACAGCCTGATGATAGGAGCGCTCCAGGGCCTGGATCCGTTCGTCCCACTGCTGGAAATCCGCCGTGTAGTCGTTTCGGAAATCATTGACCCCCAGCATCACGAAGAGGAAGCGCGGGGCAGGCAGGTCCCACATCTCCAGGTATTTTCCGTAATCGGGCGCCCAGGTGAACTCCCTCTCCTCCCGGGGGACCCAGCGGGAGCCGTCGAAGAGGAGGAACCGCTTCTCGGCGCTCTCGTATTGGAGGTCCCCCTTGCGGGGGTGGAGAAGGGTCCCCGTGGCTTCCTCAAAGCGCAAGGCGGCCTCCTGGAATCTGCCGCAGGAGTATTGGGGCTCGAAGCCCTTGGGGGCCGTTCCCCGCGCCACTCGCCAGACCTGGCGCCAGAAGGCGCGGTCCCCATAGTAGCGGTATTCCCCCTGGGGCTGGTAAAAGCCGTGGTAGGCGAAATTCTCCCCCCGGGGAATGGAAAAGTAGGTATGGAGGGACCAGCCGCCACGCCCTTCGTCGTATTGCCCCTCCCCGCATTTCCGCAGGCCGACCAATTTCAGCCCGGGGACATATCCCTTCTCCAGGAGCGCATGACGGAAGAACTGGCCGTGGGTATAGCTGTCCCCCAGGATTTGGGCGTAGACCTCGCCCTCCCCCTCCCCCGGGACGGCCACGCGAAGAAGGCAGGAAAGGCGCTTGATTTCCTCAAATTCCTCGCCGTTCACCAGGGAGACCGTCAACTCTGCGCCATCCTGAAGGCCTTCCACCGTGGCCACCTGGGAGAGACGCCGCAGGAAACGTACCCCCTGGTCCCCGGAAAAGCGGACGAAATCGTCATAGGGGCGCCAGCGCCGGAGGATGGGCTGGGCGAAGAGGTCGAAGGGGACCCCCTTCAGGAGGTAGAGTTCCTGGGGGAGGCAGATGTCGTTGGAGGTGGGATGGGCCATGGCGGGGAGGCAAAGGGAAAGCAGGGCAAGAAGGAGGGGGAAGCCTTTCATGGCGAAGGGGGCTTTGCGGGGAAAAGGGGAGGGATTATTACGGGCGGGGTGCCTCAAGGGAGGGCACAGGCAGGCGGAAAAGGAGGCAGAACTCCTGGAGGCGCGCCTGGGTCTCCGGGCCAAATTTCTTCAGGGAGGCAAAGACCTGGGCCAGGCTTCGCTCCTCCATGTCCCCCGACTTGGAAAAGAACTTGTCCGCCAGGCAGACCAGTTTTTCCTCCGGGGTGCGGGGCAGGAAGTCCCGAGGCGGAAGCGGCAGCCCCTGGCGCAGGATTTCCTCCCGGGTGAGCCCCGTCCCCGTATGCCGTTCGCAAATGCACGCCAGGGGTTCCATGGCGTCCAGGAAGCCATGCTCCCTCCCCCATCCCCGAAGCATCTCCCCCCCGATGAGCCCGTGGCGCAAATAGGGCTCCTCCCCCATGCACAGGATGCCAGGCGCATGGCAGCGCCCCACCCCGATGTCGTGGAGAAGCGCACCATCCCGCACCACGGACAAATCCAGGGGGAGCGTCGCGCCGGCGGCCAATTCCAGCGCCTTGTCCCGCACCTGGAGGCTGTGGCGCAGGAGGAGTCGCCGGAGGGGGGTGTCCTCCGGGTAGAAATGGTGGAAGAGCTCCTCTGGGGAGAAAGGGGAGGCGTTCATGGGGGAAACCCAGTTGGCGTAGGGAAGGGAGGCGCTTGGGGAAGTCGGCGGGGCGGGTGGGGCTCACTCCTCCCCCAGGAGGCTCCCTTTGAAGGAGCGCCGCAATTTCGTCAGGGCGCTGACCTCGATTTGCCGGATACGTTCGCTGGTCAGTCCATAGTGGTTGGCAATGACCTCCAGAGACTGGACCGAACGTCCATTGAGGCCGAAATGGCGTTCCACCACGTCCCGTTCATTGGGGCGCAGTTCCTTGAGGGCATTGCAAAGGGCTTCCTGGACCGCCTCCTGGGTTTGCCTCTCCCCCAGGGAATCGTCCCTGCTGCCCAGCACGTCGTTCCAGTCCCGCTCCTCGCTGGTGATGCACTGGAGGGAGATGGGCTGCTGGACCATGCGCCGGAGGGCGCGGAGGCGGGAGAGGGAAATGTCCAGCTGCCTGGAGAGTTCCTCGGGAGTGGGTTCCACGCCGTTCAGCTGGATGTACTCCTGTTCGGCCCGGCGGATTTTGGCCAGTTGCCGCAGGATGTTCACGGGAATTCGGATGCTTCTCCCCTTGGCGTTCAAGGCCATGGTGATGGCGTGGCGGATCCGGTAGCAGGCATAGGTGGAGAGGCGATGGCCCCGCTGCCACTGGAAGGACTCGATTGCCCGCATGAGCCCAATGTTCCCCTCCTGGACCATGTCCGCGAAGGAGAGGAGATTGGAGGAAAAGTGCTTCACCACGGAAATCACCAGGCGGAGATTGCCCTCCACCAGGGCATTCATGGCCTCCTGCTCCAGGGTGCGCACCTGCCGCATCTCCTCGCAAAGCCTCCCCTTCTCCCCCGGGGTCAGCCCCGGCTCCTCCCAGTCCCCCTCGATGAAGCCCCGCACGCAATCCTCCAGGAAGCGCTGCTGGAAATGCACCTTGCCCGTGGTGCGCAAAAAGGGGGCGATGGTCTCCGCCAGGGAGCGCCTGACTTCGCTCTCCTCCTTTCCCCCGCCCCCTTCGGCCAGGCATCTCCGCATGACCTCGGAGGGATTCTCCAGCAGATGGTTGAGAACCGACTTGTCCAGGGTCTTCAGCCCCTCCTGGAGTTCCTCCTCCCCTTCGTCGCCCTCCAGGCAGTCCATCCCCTGGGAAAAGACAAGATAAGTATCCAACTCCTTCCGGTCTGGGGCATTGCGGAGTTCCCTCAATTTCTGCACAATCACCTGGGGATGTTCCTGGAGGAGATCCTGGACCCGCTGGCGGGAATCCTGGTATTGCCTGGCCCACCGCATTTCATCCTCCTGGGAAAGGAGGGGGAAACTCCCCACGTCCCGCATATAGGAACTCATCAGCCCCTGTCCTCCCCATGGTCTCCAGAAGAAATCCTGGAGTTCCTCGGAGGAGGGCTGTGGCACTTTTTTGTTACCTCTATGCTCTGTCACGGCAGGTCTGCCCTTCCCCGGGGAAGGCGCAATGCAGGGGGGAACTCTCTGGGGGCCTCCCGGGAGGGGAAGAAAGCCCGGCGGCTCACGGAAAACGGCACCCCCTGCGCACCTCCCTCCCTCCCCAGGGAGGAAGAGAGGGAATGCCACGGCCCTTTCCGTGGCTCCGGCGGGAAAGGCAAGGCAGGCAGGGGGGGACTCCCGGCGACACAGAAAAGCCCGCCGGAAGAAAACGGGGGTAAAGATAATGCCACACAGTGATTTTGCAGGGCACTCCCCAGGCGCACGCAACCCGGGAACCCCTCACTTCTTCAAAGCCCTTTCCAGGCGGGAAAGGAGTTCCGGGTCATACCCGGAAACGGCGTCCAGGCGCGTGCCCTGGGAGGAAAGAAGGACCAGGGAGGGAACCCCGTCCCCGGGCTTCAGCATCTGATTCAGCATCCGGCGCGTCTGGACCAGCCTCCCGGGGAGGCGCACTCCCTGGGGAGAATCCATGAAGACCAGAATCAGGTTTTTCCGGGCGAACTCCTGGAACGCGGGGGTGTCCAGCACCTCCTCCCGGAGGACCTGGCACCAGTAGCACCAGTCGGAGCCAGTGAAGAGCACCAGGATGGGCCGCCCCGTGCGGCGCGCCTCCGCCTGGGCGGCATTCCAGTCGTCGAACCATCCCTGGGGAGTGGTCTGCCCCAGGGGCTTGGGAATCACCAGCGCCTCCGTAGGCGTTCCGTCCTTGTCAGGGGAAGCGGCGGGGGGAGTCTCCTGGGCAAGGCAGGAGGATAGAGACAGTCCCAGGGCGAGAAGGAAGGAAAGAAATCCTTGTTTCATGGTGATGCATGCCTCAACTTGTTCAATGGCTTTCACGGTTTCGTGGGAAATAGGGAAGAGGGGAAGGAGGGAACCGGGGATTCTGACCCGGGAAGCCGGGCAAGGGTTCCTTGGAGTCACCGGAGGGCGTCAAGGGGGCGCACCCGCACCTCGCCTCCGGAGGAGGGGAGAGGGCTGATCCGACCTCCGGGGACCTTCCAGGAAGGCTCCCCCTTCCCCTTCTTCTTCTCCTTCCTGGACTTGGAGGGACCCCCTTTCTCCCGCCCCTTCTTCTCCTTCTGCTTCCTGGGGGGGGCCTCATGCTTCTTCTCCACCTTCTCCGCCGCCTTCTTCTCCCGGCGGGGATGGCTGCGGCGATACTCCCAGGGAGGGACCGGCGCCCCACCGCCCCGGCGCTCCACCGCCCAGAGCCCACGCCCCTCCCGTCGGGCCGCCTCCTGGGCCTCCCGGTAGCCAGGATCGTCGCAATACTGCTCGTAGCACCAGGCCATGCCGTTCCGAATCATGTCCAGGGAATAATCCCGCCCCTTCAGGAAGACCTTCCCCACCAGACGCCCATATTGGTCCCGGTTCTGCCCCAGGACCCGCACCTCCTGCTTTAGAAGAAGACGGACGGCATAGCGGCGGGACTCCGCCCCGAACTCCTGGGAGGCCTCCGGGGCGTCCAGCCCGTAGATGCGAATCCGGGTGACCGTGCCCCGCTTGTCCCGCACATCGATGGTGTCGCCGTCCGCCACGCGGATGACCTTTGCAGTGATTTCCCTGTCCTCCGGGCGCACCTGGCGCCACTCCGGCACAGAGGCCTCCCGGCCCGGCAGGGGCACGGAAAGCATGAACAGCGCCAAGGCCAGAAAGGCGGCAACCCGCCCCATCCGGCCCCGCCAGGAAAAACCGCCCTTCCTCCGTCTTCCGTCACCCATCATCCAATGCCAGCCTCCCGCCGCCCCTCTTCCGCCCTCCGGGGACATTTTCGGAATTCGACGCAATGCGCCACGCCCTCCCCTACTCCCGGGTCCCCTTGCCAATCAGGGAATTCTGGGGCTGCCCGAAAAGCTGACGGGCATTCTGGAGCAGGATTCCCGTGCCGTTGACCACCGCCCGGAGAGGTTCCTTGCCCAGGGTGGCGGGCAGGCCCGTGTGCTCACTCACCAACTGGGGAAGCCCCCGGAGAAGGCTTCCGCCTCCCGCCATGGTGATTCCATTGTCCACCAGCCGCCCGGCGATTTCCGGCGGGCAGGCGTCGATGGTCCTCCGGACGGCCTTGAGGATATTGGTGATGGGGCCGTTGAGAGCAGTGCGCACCTCATCGGAATTGATGGTCATGGCCTTGGGCAGCCTGTCCCCGGAGTGGGCCATGTCCAACCCCTTGACCTCCATGGTGAGCATCTCCGGCAGGGGGGTCGCGCTGCCAATCTGAATCTTGATCTGCTCGGCCGTGCGGGGGCCAATCAAAAGGTTGTGCTCCTTCTGCATGAAGGTGATGATTGCCTCGTCCATGGCGTCCCCCCCGTTGGCCACGCTGGTGCCGGCCACGATGCACCCCAGGGAAATCACCGCCACCTCCGTGGTCCCCCCCCCGATGTCCACAATCATGTTGCTGTCCGGCTCCTCCACGGGAAGCCCCGCCCCCAGGGCGGAGGCAAAGGGCTCCTCCACCAGGCGGACCGCCCGCGCACCGGCAGAGATGGCGCTCTCCTTCACCGTGCGGATGCCCACCTCCGTGATGCCCGAGGGAACGGCAATCAACACCCTGGGCTTCATAATCTTGTAGCGCCCAGAGGCCCGGCGGATGAAACTGCGCAGCATTTCGTCGGAGACCTCCGCGTTGGCAATGACCCCGTCCCGCACCGGGCGGATGACCTTGATCCGCTCGGCGGTCATGGCCATCATCCGCTTCGCCTCCGCCCCCACGGCGCGCACCTTGTTGGTGTCGGCGTTGATGGCCACATAGGAGGGTTCGTCCAATACGATGCCCTGCCCGGCCACCCAGACCAGCGTGTTCATGGTGCCCAAATCAATGCCAATGTCATTGACCCAAAGATTTTTGATGCTTTCAAACATCGGCAGACCCTCAAAACAGAAAACCGCCCGACAGCCTCTGGGCTGGGGGCGGCTTACGCTCGGGAACGGTTGCGGTGGACTCTTTCTTCACTAGCGGCCGACCCGCACGGGCAAAATGGGAGATGATGCCAAAATGGGCGGTGGCTGCCCAACCAGGATTCGAACCTAGACAAACTGAACCAGAATCAGTTGTGCTACCATTACACCATTGGGCAAGCGGACAATCCGCATGTGCCTCCCTCTTGGGGAGGGCACGGCGCTTAAGATAAACGCCCCGGATGGCTTTGCAAGTCCCTGCCAGGCTTTTTTTGCGTTTTTCCCAGGTTTTCCCTTGAATTCCCCTCCTCCTCCCCCCAGGCCCCCTTGCCCTGGGAGAGGAAGGGGGGCGCCGCTACGCCAGGCCGCATTTCAGGAGGAAGTAGACTGGGGAGGCGCTCCAGGCGTGGCACATGCTGCGGGCCTTCCGGGCGTCGGGGACTTCGGGGAAGGTGGTGAGCCAGGGGAATTCCTCCAGGCATTGCCGCCAGGGTGCCAGGGCCTTTTCCAGCCCGGGGAGGTCCATCAGACGGCGCAGGGCCTCCAGCACATAGAACTGGAAATAGAGGCTGCAGCCGCACATCCCCTCCCGCTCTTCCAGGAGGGCGGCCCGGACGCTGGCCAGCCCCTCCGGGGGGACGGCCTCCGCCAGCACAGCCAGTGCCTGGGCATGGCGGCTGTACCAGGGCTTTCCGGGCACATCCCGGAAAAGGCCCCTCTCCTCGTCCCAGCAGTGTGCCTTCAAGGCAGCCACGAGGCTGGCCCGTTCCCTCCGCCAGGCCTGGGAAAGCGCCTCCTCCCCTTCGGCCGCCGCCATCCTTTCGCCGGCCTCCAGGGCCAGGGCGTAGAAGAGGTTTTCGATGGCGGTGGGGGAGGCCTCGTCCCGGGAGGGGTCCCCGTAGGACCATTCCTCCACCCAGTCCGAGAAGCCCCAGTGCCCGGGATGCCCGGCCAGCCCCGTTCCGGGCGAGACCCGGTCCCGGTAGTACTTCAGGACTCCCTGGACATTCCAGAGGAGGGAGTGGCGCAGGGCGTCGTCGGGGAAATAGCGGAGATAGTCGTCGATCATCAACACCCAGAGCAAGGCGTATCCGGGGATGAACTGGGGGAGGGAGGAGGGGAAGCGGCTTTGCACCAGCCCGTCGGGGGCCTGGCTGCGCTGGAAATCCAGGATGGCCTTGCGCCCCAGCTCCCCCGTCCCGGTGGCCTCGTAGGAAATCAGGGCCTGGATCCGGGTGTCACCCACATACTGGAAGCGCTCATGGAAGGGGCAGTCCTCGTAGGTGTCGTGGGCGCAGCAGAGGGCGGTGTGCACCCCCACCTGGTAGATTCTCTCCAGCCAGGGCTTGCCGGGGGCGGCGTATTCCCGGAAGGGGCCGAAGTCATAGGAGGCGAAATCCGCCCCCAGGGTGAGTTCCAGGGGGCTCTCCAGGTCCGCCACCACCCGGAGGAAGGCCGCCGCCCGGATGTCGAAGGTCTCCATCCGCCAGGGGGAGCCCGCCGGCTTCAGCACATCGTCCTGCCAATGGGGTTCGTCCCTCCGTTCGCTCTGGCGAAGGCGGACCACGCCGGCGCCTCCATCCCCGGAGGCACGGAGGTAGCCCGTGAAATAGCGGGGGAAGGCCAGCAGAGCGCTAGTGCGCCCCGCCGGCAGCCTCCCCACCACCTCCCCTCCCCTGCCGGGGCGCCACTGCACCCCGCCATCCTCCAGCACGGACAGGGGCATGGGGGTGCGGCGCAGGGGGCGCACTTGCGGCATGTCCATGGCCCAGGTGGTCCCGGGGTCCGGGCAGAGGCGGCAGCCATGGACATTGGGTCCCCGGTCCAAGGGGACGAGGGTCTGCCAGTCCCGGTCGTCGAAGTCCGGGCTGGTCCACTCCCCGGGGTCGAGGGAGAAATCCGTCTCCTCCCGGGTGGTGGCGAAAAGGAAGTCGCCAGGCGACACCTCCTCCTGGGGGGAGAGGCTTCGGCGGCTGGGGTCCGTCCGTCCCCGCCACTCCCCTGGGGTGGAGAGGTCCAGCCCCTCCTCCCGGCAGGAGACATAGAGTCCGCCCCCCAGGTGCATCTCCGAGAAGGGGGAGGTGCTTCCGAACCAGCCGTCCGCCCAGACCGCCACCTCCGCCCCCAGGACATGGCGCCCGGGCGTCAACTCCATCTCGACCCGGGCGAGTTGCTTGTAATAGGGGGGGCTCTTCACGGGGCCGGCAGCCAGGAATGCGCCATCCAGGGAGAGGCGGTAGCGGCAGTCGGCGGAGACATAGAGGACCGCCCGACGGGGGACGGGGGTGTGGAAGACCCGCCGGAAAAGGCGGAAGCCCGGCTGGTAGCTGACCAGGCCGGGAATCCAGGACCAGCGTCCCTGGATGGCCTTCCGGCATTCTTCTGGGGAGGGGGCGACAAGGGGAGGCAGGGAGCCCATGGCGAGGGAAAGGAGAAGTTGCGGGGGTGGGAAGAGGGCGTTACCCGGGACGGGAAGCCGCCTCGCCCGGGGAGAGGACGCAGCCGACGGGGCAACCCAATTCCCCGGCCGGGCGAATCGCTGGATACTATAGCCGGATGGCTAAAGTTCCCGCACCACCACGGCCCCCGCAGGAGGCATTCCCCACGGAGCGGGGCTCTCCTTGCCCGCCGGACATGTCCCATTCTTCCAATCTTTCGGGGCGGCCCGTTGCCTTCAGTGAAGATGGCAGGCTCCCCATGGCTCACAGGGGGCAGGCGGTGGCTAGGCCCTGGAGGCCGCCAATCTCCAGCACCACCACGGCCCGGTTCACCCAAATTCCGGCGGCATTCGGCAACGAGGCGCTTCGCCCCCGCGTCCTGCTCCAACCGCTCCTTCGCCCCCAACGTACTGCATTATTTCGTCGTCCACCCGCAGGGAAAGCCCGGCGGCGGGCAGTGGCGCCATCGTCAAAAGCCCCGCGAAACGTCTCCCGTCCTTGCCTCTTCACTCTCTCCTGCCGTTCATTCATTGGGTTCGATGGATGGAGTCTCCCTCCCCCCCCCGGAAGAGGTGGCGCCCCCCCAAAAAAAGCAAAATGCTCCTCTTTTCCCGACGCCCCCGACATGTCGATTCCCGCCATCCGACTTCCCCCTTCCCCCTCCCGTCCAAGGAAAAATCCGGGGGACACGCTTATCTTACGGGATTTTCGTGCCTTCTCCTCCCCTCCCTCCCGGAAATCCCCTCGTCCGCCCATGCCCAGCCTCTACCCCAACCTGGAAAGCCTCCCCTGGGAAAAGGTCCTGGAATTGAACCGACCCGCCCTCCCCCGCCCCCCCTTCTCCGCCCATTGCCCCCTCAACTTTCCCGGGGCAAAGGACATGGTCATCCTGGACGGGGCCTTCAACACGGCTGTCCTCCCCATCCCCCCGGGCATGGACAACGCCAATGCCCAGCACCGGGAACTCCTGAGGCAACTGCGCCTGCGCACCCTCACCTTCCTGCCCGAGGAAATCCCCTTCATCATGGATTTCCACCACGGAAAGCTGGAACGGGAAAAGGGAGACCTGCCCCAGTACCGCGCCTCCTACTACGCCTATTTCACACAGTATTCCTTCCAATACGCCATGAGCCCGGAGGGACGCCTGGCCATCCGGGCCACCATCCGGAACGAGGGGGAGAAGGCGGAACGCAAGCACCTCTGGCTCAAGGTCGCCCACCCCCTGGAAAAGGAGTTCTACGACTATCACTATGTGACCTACCATTTCACCAACAGCCACTTCCCGGCCCTGGACACCTCCTGCCGGTTCGCCCAAAACACCCTCTGGCACCAGGACCGCCCCATCCTACGGCTCTCCCCAGGCGCCTTCCACTTGGAATGGGTGGAGGAGGCACATTTCCCGGACAAGGCATACACGGAGGGGAAGTTCTACTGGGACAGCCCCTATTTCGTCCACCGGGAATACCGCCTCCCGGAAATCCGGAACCTCCTCCATTTCCAGGTCGACCTGGAACCCGGCGAAGAACAGTCCCTGGAGGCCGTGATGGACACGGCCCTCCCCGGCGGACTCCCCGAGGAAGTCCCCTCCTTCCAGGAAATCCAAGGGAAGGGGGAGGAATGGTGGACCCGACAGGAAAAAGACCTCGCCCAGGTGGATTTCGGAGACCCCTCCCTCAATCAACGCTTCCGCGTCCTCCAAAGGGTCACCCGGCAACTCCTCTTCACCATGGACTGGCCCGGAAAAGGCCCCATCCTCTTCCCTTGCCAGGGAGGCCTCAGCGAACGCTTCTTCATGTGGGTCTGGGAAGCCATGTGCGCCTTCCTCCCCATGATGCGGCTGGGGCATTTCCAGGAACCCAGGAAAATCCTGGAATTCGTCTTCTCCCTCCAGGACGGCGGATATCCCCCCGTGGGGGAGTTCGTGGAGGCCCCCGGCGCCATCGGCACCACCGGCCCCAAGTGGGCCTGCGTCACAGGAAGCGCCCTCACCTGGGCCGCCCTCTACATCCAGGCCTCCCATGACCACGACTTCGCCAAAAAATACCTGGACCCCATGGCCCGGGCATGCTCCTGGATCGTGGCCCAAATCCGCGCACCACACCCCGACGACTATCCCTACCCGGGCCTCATGCCCAAGGCATGCTCCACCGACGCCGACTACGGCAGGCTGGTCATCACCACGGACAACTGGTCCTGCCGGGGCCTGGAACTGGCCGCTAATGTCCTCCTCCAATACGGACACCCCCAGGGACCCCATCTCGCCCACGAGGCCGCCCGATACAAGGCAGACCTGATGGAGTGCCTCCACGACCTCACACAGCCCGATGGATATGTGCGCCGCCAAATCGACGACTCCGGAACCTACTGCCCGGGCTTCGTCAACTGCGACTCCTTCTCCTACCTGGCCTACTCCGGCCTCGTCTCCCTCCACGACCCCACCATGAGACGATTCATCCAATGGTGCGAAGAACACTCCTGCCAGGATTTCTTCTTCGGCGCCATGACCCCCCATCTGATCTACATCGGCACAGGGGAGGAAATCGCCGCACTGGTGCAAATGGCCAACGGGGAAACCAAAAAGGCATGGAGCGCCATCCAGACCTTCGAACGCTACGGATGCTCCCAGGATGCCTTCCTGACCCAGGAACGCTTCGACGTGGACGACCCCGAACACATCTCCTGGCAGCCCAACGCCTCCAACAACGGACGGATGCTGGACATGGAACTGGCACGGCTCTATCTGGAAACCGACCGGAAAATCCTGGTCCTGGCCGGCTTCGCCCCCTTCGAACTCACCCCCGGCAGACATTTCGCCATCCACGGACTCCATACCCCCTACGGAAAACTGGACATGGAGGCGCAGGACGGAAAGGTCTTCCTCCAATGGGAAACGCCACCGCCCCTCCCCATCGTCCTCCCCCCAGGCTGGCAACGGGTGGACACCACACCCTAGCCCCACCCACCTTTCCCACCCACGCACCCCACCACCCCCTTGACCATGACCTACCCCATCATCGACCTCTGCGGCACCTGGCAACTCCGCAAAACCGCAGACCCCGCCCACTCCCTCCCCGCCCAAATCCCCGGGGACAACTATTCCGCACTCCTGGAAAACGGGGAAATCCCAGACCCCTACTACGGGGAAAACGAACGGGATGTCCAATGGGTCGCCGACACGGACTGGACCTATGAACGCACCTTCATCGTCCCCCAAGGACTCCTCCAGGCACAGGGCGTCCTCCTGAACCTGGACTCCGTGGACACCGTGGCCACCATCTTCCTCAACGACAAGGAGGTCGCCCGCACGGAAAACCAGTTCCTACGCTTCCGAATGGACGTGAAACCCTTCCTCCAGGAAGGGGAAAACACCATCCGCCTGGAGTTCCGCGCCGTCCGGGAGGCAGGGGAGGACGCGGCGAAAAAAATGCTGTTCCATCCCCCCGAAATGGGCTGGTTCGCTACCGTCAAGAAGCTGAACTACATCCGAAAGTCCCAGTGCTCCTCCGGATGGGACTGGGGCATCTCCCTGCCCTCCTCCGGCATGACCGGAAAGTGCTACCTGGAAGGCGTGGACCAGGCCGTGCTGGACTACGCCTATGACACGCAAACCCATAAGAAGGGCTCCTGCGACATCCTCTTCACCGCCGAACTCACCCCCCTGGACTCCACCCCCATCGGAGATACCGTCACCGTGGAGTTCCTCTTCAACGGACAACGGAAAAAAGCCACCGCCACGGTGCCCCGGACAGGAAAGATGACCACGACGGCCAAATTCACCGTGAAATCCCCCAACCTCTGGTGGCCCAATGGCTTCGGCGAACAACCCCTCTACCCCCTCCAGGTCACCTGCAACGGACAGTGCCTCACCCAGCAAATCGGACTCCGTGACCTGAAGGTGGTCAATGAAAAGGACGAGGTCGGCTTCAGCATGGTCTTCCAAGTCAACGGGGTCCGCATCTTCGCCAAGGGCGCCGACTGGATCCCCTGCGACGCCATGCCACAACGGCATGTCCAGGAACACTACCAGGACCTCCTGGAAAGCGCCGCCAAGGCCAACATGAACATGGTCCGGCTCTGGGGCGGCGGCAAATTCGAAGAAGATGCCTTCTACCAGGAATGCGACCGCCTGGGACTCCTGATCTGGCATGACAATATGTTCGCCTGCGCCATCTACCCCGACGCCCCCGGCTTCCTCCAAAGCGTCCACGATGAAATCGTTCACCAGGTGAAACGCCTCCGGCACCACGCCTCCATTGGATTGTGGTGCGGCGACAATGAACTCATCGGCTCCGTGAACGGGGCACAAAGCCAACGCCAACGGGACGAATGGCTGGTGCTCTACGACCGCCTCAACCAAACCGTGGGACAGGCCGTCACCGAGGCAGACAACACCCACATCTTCTGGCCCTCCTCCCCCTGCGCTGGCCCCAACAACTTCTCCGACAACTGGAGGGCGGACTGCGACGGGGATATGCACTACTGGCAGGTCTGGCACGGCGGCGCCACCTTCGAGGACTACTACAGGGTGCGCCCACGCTTCTGCAGCGAGTTCGGCTTCCAGTCCTTCCCCTCCCTGGAAACCGTGCGCACCTTCACCACGGAAGAGAATTTCAATGTCTTCAGCCCCGTCTTCGACCGCCACCAAAAGGGGGGACTGCCCGCCAACTCCAAGATTGTGGGCATGTTCGGCAACTATTTCCGCATGCCGGTCTCCTTCGAGGGCATCCTCTATCTCTCCCAAATCCAGCAGGGAATGGCCATCCGCCTCGGCGTGGAATACTGGCATAGCCTCCGCCCACGCTGCATGGGCACCATCTTCTGGCAGCTGAACGACAACTGGCCCGTGGCCTCCTGGTCCTCCCTGGAATACTCCGGACGCTGGAAGGCACTCCACTATATGGCACGGCGATTCTACGCCCCCGTCCAGGCAGTGGCCTACCACACCGCCCCCGACAAGCCCATGGAACTCTTCTTCCTCTCCGACCTCCCCGGAAAGGTGGAGGGCAAGGTCACGCTGACCCTCCGGAAAGTCGACACGGGTAACCCCATCGCAAAGACGGAATTCCTGGTCAAGGCAGACAGAATGGGCTCCATCCCCCTGGATACGCCCGATTTCTACCACGATGAAAAGGCCCGGAAGGGATTCCCACCCCAGGAATGCTTCCTCACCCTGGAGGTGAAGGCAAAGGACGAAAACGGCAACACCCACCAATACCAGGAAACCCTGGGCCTGGCCCCCTGGAAACAGGCACCCCTCCCCAAGGCACAGGTCAAGGTCCAGGATGTGGTCGCCACCGAAAACAAGGATAAACGACACTTCAAGGTGACCCTCCACACAGACGCCCCCGCCTTCTTCCTCTGGCTCTCCGTGAAGAATGACCCCCATGCCCTCTTCCAGGATAACGCCTTCACCCTCCTCCCGGGAGAGACAACCCTGGAAGTCACCACCGGCGCCGACTATACCCCCGCAAAACTCGCCCGGGAATTGGGCGTCTTCCATCTGCGGCAGACATACTGACGCCCCCCATCCCCCCCCCATGCCGCCACGACACCGTGGAAAAACACGGAGGGCACGGGGGGGAACACGGAAGACACGGAGTTTTTTTAACACGGAGAGCACGGAAACGCCCGGCAAGCCGGGCGCAGGTCAGACACGGACGGTTGGCCCATGCTGCGCATGGACCAGCCGTTTTTTGTTAAGTCGTTTGGGGATAGATATCTAGAGATAGCCTTCCGACAATTCCGGTTCCCTGCGGAGGGATGATTGTATCTGTATGTCTTTCTACTTTTTTAGCACTTGAATCAACCAATCCACGGGCAGCCCATGCCTGTATGGAACACCCTTTTCTATGTTCACCATTTGCACGGCGCACCAGGCATTCTATGCCCTTATCCCTGCGTTGCCATCTCTGTAAAGCGCAATGACGGTTGCCACTAGGGAAATATGCGTCAAAATCGTAAGCGTTCAATCAGACCATAATCCCGGGGGTGTTGCATGGTGATATCTTTGGTTCGTTTCCCGAACCTGAGAGGAGTCATTTCA
>JAEDNB010000178.1 GCA_016302725.1 Lentisphaeria bacterium | reverse complement strand
GCTCCACCTGGCCGCCGAAATCCGCGTGTCCGGGAGTGTCGATGATGTTGATGGTATAGTCCTTGTAGGCGAAGGAGCCGTTCTTGCTGGTGATGGTGATGCCCCGTTCCCGCTCGATGGCGTTGGAGTCCATCAGGCATTCCTGCACCTTCTGGTTGTCCCGGAACATCCCGCTGAACTTGAAAAGCTGGTCCACCAGGGTGGTCTTCCCGTGGTCCACGTGGGCAATGATGGCGATGTTGCGAATCTTCGACTGGTCCATTTTCTCGGAACCCCCAAATGCATGATTCTCACAATCCCGCGCCACGCCAGGACGGCGGGCCGGGCCAGGCAGGGAAAAGACACCCCCCCGGAAAACTCACTCGACGCCCTGCCATCGGCCCACCCGCCAGGGGAACGGACTGGTGACGGCGTTTTCCGTAAGATAAACCCCGGCGAGGGAACTGTCATGCTTTGACAGCCTCTGACACCTCCCTCTCCGGCGGCCTTTCTTCAGAACATCCTCTGGCGGACGATGGTGCTGTCCCGTTCGGGGCCGACGGAGACGATGCCCACGGGGGCCCCGGCGATTTCGCCGATTCGTTCCACGTATTTCCGGCAGTTCAGGGGGAGTTCCTGGAAGGTGCGGCACTTTGTGGTATCGGCCATCCATCCCGGGAGGGTTTCGTAGATGGGTTCCACCTCCCCCAGGACCTTCAGGCTGGCCGGGAACTCCTCCATGGTCTTTCCCTGGTGGCGGTATCCCGTGCAGACCTGGATTTCCGGGAAGGAATCCAGGATGTCCAGCCGGGTGAGGGCGATGCAGTCCAGCCCGTTCAACTGGACGGCGTATCGAATCACCGCCAGGTCCAGCCAGCCGCAGCGCCGGGGGCGTCCCGTGGTGGCGCCGTATTCATGGGCGGTTTCCCGGAGTTTTTCCCCGGTGGGGTTGTTCAATTCCGTGGGGAAGGGGCCCTCCCCCACCCGTGTGGCATAGGCCTTCACCACGCCCACCACCTTGTGGATGCACTTGGGGCCGATGCCCAGTCCCACGCAGACGGCTCCGGAGGTGGGATGGGAACTGGTGACAAAGGGGTAGGTGCCATGGGAGAGGTCCAGCATGGCGGCCTGGGCGCCCTCGAAGAGCACCTTCTTGTCCTGGGCGATGAGGCGGGAGACCAGGGCGCCCGTGTCGCACACGTAGGGGCGGAGCCGGTCCGCGTAGCCGCAGTATTCCTGGTAGATGGGCTCGAACTCCAGGGGCTTTTCCCCGAAGGCCTCCAGGATGCGGTTCTTCAAGGCCAGCGTCTCCCGCAGTTCCCGGGCAAAGGCCTCGGGGTCCATCCAGGAGACCACCCGGATGCCGATGCGGTCGGCGGCATCCGCATAGCAGGGGCCGATTCCGCGCCCCGTGGTGCCCACCTTCCCCGCCCCCTTCAGGCGCTCCTGGAGGCCATCGAAGAGTTTGTGGTAGGGCATCACCACGTGGGCCCGGTTGGAGATGCGCAATCCCGCCTCGCTTTTGCCGGCTTCCCGGAGCCCGTCCAGTTCCTGGAGGAGGCAGACGGGATCCAGCACCACGTCGTTGCCGATGATGCAGGTGCATCCAGGGTAGAGGATGCCCGAGGGAAGCAAATGGAGCTTGAAGGTGCGGTTGTCCGCCACCACGGTATGGCCGGCGTTGCTGCCGCCCTGATACCGGGCGACCACATCCGCCTGGGCGGCCAGGAAGTCCACGATTTTTCCCTTGCCTTCATCCCCCCACTGGGTGCCGACGACAACGATGGTTGACATGCTGGGTTAGTCTCCTCATGGTAGCCCGGATTGGCGCGGGCCGGGGCCTTGTGGCGGAGGGGAGGCTTGTCCCTCCCGGCGGCCCACGGGCAAGCCCATGCCGTGCGGGAGCGGGTCGATTTCCTTCTCCGGCGCAAGCCCCCGGTTTCGCCAATCGGGAGCAGAGTTATGGAAATTGCGGAATGGTTCAGCGGAGAGGCAGGCTGGTGGTTCTCCGGATTTCGTTCTTGATGGCCTGGCAGGTGTAGCCATCGGTATGGACCATGGAGGCCACCAGCGCCGCGTCCGCATGGCCCTCCTGGAATGCGTCGATCAAATGCTGGACCTTGCCGGCCCCGCCGGAGGCGATGACAGGCACGGAGACGGCATCGGCCACCTTCCGGGTGATCTCCAGTTCGTAGCCGTTGCGCACGCCGTCGGTGTCGATGGCGTTGAGGCAGATCTCCCCGGCGCCCAAGTCCACGGCATGCCTGGCCCATTCCACCACGTCCCACTGGGTGGGCGTGCGATAGCCCTGGATGTAGACCTGGTATCCCGAGGGGAACTCCGGGGAGGGCCCCACCCGCTTGGCGTCCAGCCCCAGCACCACGCACTGCCGTCCGAAGGCATTGGCGCTTTCGGTGAGGATGGCGGGATTCTGGACGGCCAGGGAATTCAAGGAGACCTTGTCCGCCCCGGCCAGCAAGGCGTTCCGCATGTCGGCGGCGGAGCGGATGCCGCCGCCCACGCAGAAGGGGATGAAGACCCGCCGCGCGGCGTCCGCCACCATCTCCAGGTCGATGGGGCGGTGTTCGGCGGAGGCGGTGATGTCGTAGAAGACCAGTTCGTCCGCCCCCTCCCGGCAATAGCGGTCCGCCAGTTCCACCACATCGCCCACGTCCACGTTGTTCTTGAACTTGACTCCCTTGGTGACCCGGCGGTTCTTCACGTCAAGGCAAACGATGATGCGCTTCAGCAGCATGGGCCTACTCCTCCCTTCCGTCCCACTCCAGGAAATTCTGGAAAAGCCTCAAGCCCCACTCCCCGGAACGCTCGGGA
This sequence comes from Lentisphaeria bacterium, assembly GCA_016302725.1. Taxonomy (GTDB): domain Bacteria; phylum Verrucomicrobiota; class Lentisphaeria; order Oligosphaerales; family Oligosphaeraceae; genus UBA1724. The sequence continues at coordinate 1,527 of JAEDNB010000178.1, read as the reverse complement.
TGGAACTGGGTGGCCACCAAGGCCCCCCGCCCCGCCACGGAGCAGAAATGGGTCCCCCCATACTCGGTGGTCCCCAGCCGAAGGGCCTCCGCCGAGGGCACGCAGTAGTACGAGTGGACGAAATAGAAAGGGGTGTCCTGGGGAATGCCCCGGAAAAGGGGATGCTCCCGGTGGAAATGCACCCCGTTCCACCCCATCTCCGGAATCTTCAGCGAGGGCTCCCCGGGAAAGGAGAAGCGGCGCACCTCCCCGGGAAGAAGCCCCAGGGCCTGGACGCCGCCGTCCTCCCCGCTCCAGTCGAAGAGCAACTGCATCCCAATGCAAATGCCCAGAATGGGGCGCCCTGCGGCCAGGGCCTCCTTCAGCAGGGTGTCGTAGCCCCGGGCATGAACGGCCGCCATGGCGCTTTTGGCGGAGCCGTCCCCCGGGAAGATGAGGGCGCCTTCGGGGAGGGCCTCGGCGGCGGTGGTGGCCATGCGTGGTTCCACGCCGAAGCGCTGGCAGGCCAGGCGGACGCTGGTGAGGTTGCCGGCGCCATAGTCCAGGATGGTGACGGGTTTCATGGGCTGCCTACTCCCACTCGATGGTGCTGGGGGGTTTGGAGGTGATGTCCAGCACCACCCGGTTGATGCCGCGCACCTCGTTGATGATGCGGTTGGAGACCCGGCGCAGGAGGGGGTCGGGGAGGTTCACCCAGTCCGCCGTCATGCCGTCCTGGGATTCCACCACCCGGAGGGCCACCACGTAGTCGTAGGTGCGCTGGTCTCCCATGACCCCCACGGAGCGCACGGGCAGGAAGACGCAGAAGGCCTGCCACAGCTTGTAGTAGAGGCCCGCCTTCTTGACCTCCTCCACAAAGATGGCGTCCGCCTCCCGCAGGAGGTCCAGGGTGCGGCGGGTGACGGCCCCCAGATGCCTCACGCCCAGCCCCGGCCCGGGGAAGGGCTGGCGCAGGATGACCTCGTCGGGCAGCCCCAGGGCGCGCCCCACCTCCCGCACCTCGTCCTTGAAGAGTTGGTTCAACGGTTCCAGGAGTTTGAATTTCAAGTCCTTGGGAAGCCCGCCCACATTGTGGTGGCTCTTGATCATGGCGGCGGGATTGCCGTTGATGGGCATGGACTCGATGACGTCGGGATAGGTGGTGCCCTGGGCCAGGAAGGTGGCGCCGTCCACGGAACGGGCGGCATCCGCAAAGACCTGGACGAACTCGTTGCCGATGACATGGCGCTTGGCCTCGGGTTCCTCCACCCCGGCCAGCTTCTCCAGGAAGCGGTCCGTGGCGTCCACATAGCGCAGGTCCATCTGGAAGTTGCGTCCGAAGAGTTCCTGGACCCGCTCCGCCTCGTTCTTGCGCAGGAGTCCGTTGTTGACGAAGATGCAGGTGAGCTGTCGGCCGATGGCCTTGTGGATGAGGGCGGCGGCAACGCTGGAGTCCACCCCGCCGGAAAGCCCCAGGATCACCCGCTGGTCCCCCACGGTCTCCCGGATGCGCTTCACGGACTCCTCGATGAAGGAGGACATGTTCCA
>JAEDNB010000009.1 GCA_016302725.1 Lentisphaeria bacterium | reverse complement strand
CGGTTGGTGAGTTCCCGGATGGAGGTGGGGGGCATGGTCATCAGGCCGAAGCGGTTGATGGCGCAGGTGAGGATCTTTTCCCCAATGGGTTCCAGCCACTTCGAAGGGATGGCCTGGCGTCCGTACATGATGCCCATGACGGCGCCCGCGGTGGCCCCGGTGCAGTCCGTGTCGTCGCCGCAGTTGACGGCGCGGCAGATGGTCTTGCCGAAATCCCCTTCGCCGTAGAGGAGGCCCAGGGTGGCGTAGGCCACGTTGGCGGGGGCCTGGAACCACTTCAGGTCCTTGTCGTTGTCCTCCACCACCCGGTTGCGGGCGGTAAGCCAGTCCTCGCCCTTGTCATAGGCATCGCAGACCATGTTGACGTACTTGGCCACGCGGCAGTCGGCGGGGACTTTGGAGAGTCCGATGGCGATGAGTTTGCGCAGGTCCTTCACCACGAAGGCGGCGGACTCCAGGGCGGAGGTGTACATTTCGGCGTAGATGCCCTCGCCGCAGTGGTCGCAGCTGGAGTCCAGGTAGGCGTACCGGATGGCCTGGTCGGGGTTTCCCGGGAAGAGGCACGCCCAGATTTCCGAGCGGATCCAGGCTCCGTTGGAGTACTTCCAGGGGTCGTTGTTCAGGGCTCCGGAGAGGGGGGGGTAGAATCCGGTGCGCACGTTGTGGTGGGCCACGGAGTATTCGTTCCAGGGCCCGATGATGTGGGAGGCCCAGTAGTCGCCGAAGAGCCGGGAGTTGAGGTTCATGAGGCCGTGCCGCTCCGCCATGCAGAGCCAGACCAGCTGGAGGTCCAGGTCGTCATTGGGCAGGGGGTCTCCCTTCAGGTCCTGGGTGTAGAAGGTGCAGTCGTTGGTTTTCCGCTGCCCTTCGAAGGGGGCGCCCAGGGTGCCGCCAATGTTCTTGCCCAGCCAGCAGCCGTAGACCTTGTCCCGGTATTCAGAGAGGTTCAGGCGGAGATTCTCGATTTTCATGAGGGGAGAAGAGGGGTGGAAGGCTTGTTTGTTGAGGGGAGTCCCCTTTGCCGGCGTCCCGCGGGGCGTCCCGGCGGAGTCACGCGGCAGGGGAACGGGGGGAGGCTAGGCGATGAAGTTCTCAATGAGTTGCTGCACCTGGGCGTATTCCGTGACCACGGGGAACTGGGGGAACTGTTGCCGCACCTTGTCGGAGGGGCGGAAGAGGATTCCCAGGTCGGCTTCCTGGAGCATGGCGGTGTCGTTGAAGGAGTCCCCCATGGCAATCACCTTCAGGTTCATCTGCTTGAAGGCCAGCGCCGCATGGCGCTTTCCATTCTGCTGCCGGAGGTTGTAGCCCACCACATGTCCCTCGGAGTCCACGGTCAGCGTATTGCATACGAGGGTGGGGTAGTCCAGTTGCCGCATCAGGGGGGAGGCGAACTGGTAGAAGGTGTCGGAGAGGATGACATTGGGCAGTTTCGGGGTGAGCCACCGCATGTATTCCACGGCCCCGGGAAGGGGGGTCATCTGGGCGATGACCTCCTGGATGTCCTTCAGCCGCAAATCGTGCTGCTTGAGGATGGCCAGGCGGTGGCGCATCAATTCGTCGTAGTCGGCCACGTCCCTGGTGGTGAGGCGCAGTTCGGGGATGCCGGTCTTTTCGGCGAAGGCGATCCAGATTTCAGGGACCAGGACCCCTTCCAGGTCCATGGCCACGATGGTGGGGGCGTTCATAGGGGAGTCAATGGTTGGGTCAGTAGGGGGAGAGAATCCCGTATTGCTTCTTCAAGGTCTCGATGCGTTCCCGGAGGCTCTCCTGTTCGGCGGGGTTTTCGGAGAGGTTCATGCGGGAAAGGAGGAAGAGGATTTTCTGGGCGGCCCATTGTGCGGGAAGGGAGGATTGTCCCTGGGGGCACTGTGCCAGGGGGCGCTGGAAGACCAGGTCCCTGGGGCGTCCCTGGGCGTCCCTGCCAGTGAGGGAGAGGGTGAGGCTGTCATCCAGGGAGCGGTATCTTCCGAAGAGGCGGAGGGTCTGGTTCCGGTAGAGGTTGGGGAGGGAGCGGGGGAAGATTTCGTTGACATCGGCCCCGCTGGTGGCGGCGCAGCGGAGGGCGGTGATAATCAGGCTGGAGTGCTGGGAATAGAAGCGCACCATGGCGTCCCGGATCTCCTCCGTGGTCTCCACGTGGCATTTTTCCCCCCGGTTGAGGTAGCCCAGGAAATCCAGGAGCATCCGGTTTGCCTTCCGTTCCGCACTGAAGGGGAAGATGGAGACGTTGCCGGGGTTGATGCCGCTGATTTGCCGGAGGAACTGGCTGGGCTCGTAGATGTTCACCGTGGACTGCCCGTCGGTGAGGAGGAAGATGTTCAGGGGGCGCCGGAAATCCCCGTTGGCCTGCCGCACAAAGGGGGCCACCCCGCCGAAGACATCCGTGCGCCCTCCGTGGGGAAGCTGCTTGATCTTCTCCGCCGCCGCCTTCAAATTGGCGCCGTTGGCGGGGACATACTCCCGGAAGAGCGCGCTTTGGCGGTCGTTGAAGGCGACCACGTTGAAGCGGTCCTGGGGGGAGAGGGCGGGAAGCACCTCCACCAGCGCATTGCGGAATTGCTGGAACTTGGGAAGGGAGATGCTGGAGGAGCGGTCCAGCAGGAAGAGCACATCCTTGGGGATGTCCTCCAGGCTCTCACTCCGGAGGCCGGGACGGATTTCCACCAGGAAGGTGCCGGCGGCGCCCGCCGGGTCGGGATAGGTGAAGACCTGGACGGAGACGAACTCATCCAGGGGAAGGGGGGCTTCCACGGGGGAGGCGGCGTCCACTCCTGCAAGGGTGCCCTCCTCCCCCAGTCCCGGGAGGGTCCCCTGGAGGGGGGCGGCGGCGGGCATGCCGCCCTCCGAGCCCAGGAGCGCCTGGAGGTCCTCGTCGGAGAGCCGGAAGGAGGGGCGCATGCTTTGCAGGGAGAGGGCGGAGGTGACGGCGGCGGGCGGCGGCCCTGCCAGGGCCCCGGGGTCTGCCAGGCTGGGCAGGGGGATTTCCGGGGGGACAAATTCCCGCTGCCAATCCGGGAGGACGGGGCGCAGGGACTCCTCCAGGCGCCCCACCGGGAGGTCTTCCGCCTTGACGGACAGGATTTCGGGGCTGGGGGAGGTCATCTGGAGGGCCTCCTGGGGGAAGGCCAAGGCGCCGGTGGGGGCGGCCATCATCTCCGGTGGGGGCGGCAGGGAAGGCTGCTGCAATTGGAAGAGCTCCACGGGCGCCTCCTGGAGGGCATGCTCTTCCAGGAGGGCCCGCACTTCCTCGGTTTTCTGGCGGAGCACTTCCTGTCCAGGCGACGCCTCCCGGGCGAGATCCTGGAACTCGGGCACCTCCAGCTGGGAGAGGTCCAGCCATCCCTCCGGGGTGCTCCCCTCCTCCGGCACGGGCACGGGCTCCGGCTTTTCCCGCAGCAGGCGGAGCCGCTGGGGCAAGGGCGGCCTGCCGGTCTTCTCCAGCAGGGAATCCGCCACCGGCCCCGAGAGGGGGAGTTTCCCGGCCAGCTGGAAGAGGAGGAGGTGCAAGGCCAGCGAAAGCAGGCACGCGGTCAGGGCAAAGCCATGGACGCGGAAGGGGCTCTTTTCGCGGGCGGGGGCAGCCATGGAAGGGGGAAAAGAGGGGAAAAGGTGGAGGGCGGGAGGCTAGTTCTCGCTTTCAATGGTGATTTCCGGGGAGACCTTTTCCCGGAGGATGCGCTCGATGCCGCCTTTCAGGGTCTGGCGACGGTAGGGACAGCCGGAGCAGTGCCCCAGGAGGCGCACCACGACCTGGTTTTCCTGGATGCTGACCAGTTCCACGTCGCCGCCGTCGGCCTGGAGGTTGGGGCGGAGGGATTCCAGCACTTCCTTCACTTGGTTTTCCTGTTCTTTGGTCATTGTCTATTTCTCCTTGCGTTCCCGTCCGTCCCCCAGGGCGCCGTGCCAGGCATTGGCCGGCTGCCCCGAAAGGGGGGAAGGGGATGTTTCTTGGGGGATGGGGTGGGGCGGGCTACTGCAGTTCGGCAAGCTGTTCCTGGATGCGCTTCCACTTGTCCTGTGTTTCCGCCAGGTGGGTGCGGTCCGCCTCCACGGCGGCGGCGGGGGCATGCTGCACATAGCCCTGGTTGGCCAGCTTCTTCTCCAGGGTGGCGATGTATTTCACTGCCTCCTCGGATTGCTTCTGGAGGCGCTTCTTCTCCGCCTCCAGGTCCACCAGCCCCTCCAGGGGGACGAAGGCGGTGCCGATGGCGGAGAGGGCGACGCCCACCGGGCCGGCCGGCTTGGCGCCCAGGTGCAGGCTCTTGGCGTTCAGGAGGGCGGCCAGGGCGTCCCTGTCCAGCGCCAGGAAGGCCTCCGCCTCCTCGCTGGCGGGGGAAACCACCACCTCCAGGGGAAGGGTGGTGGAAATCTGGTAGTTGGCCCGGAGGTTGCGGACGGCACGGACCAGGTCGTATTTGGCGGCGTTGAGCCGCTCCACCGCCTCCGTCGCCCCCCAGGCCTCCATGCGCTCCCGGGGCAGGGGCTGGGGCCAGGGCTGGAGCATGATGGAGTCCTCCTGGCCGCAGAAGCCCATCTGGTGGTAGAGTTCGTCGGTGACGAAGGGCATGATGGGATGGAGCAGTTTCAGGAAGGTGCCCAGGCAGTAGTCGAAGACCTTGAGGGTGGCGCAGGTGGTTCCGGCGGGGGCGGAGAGGGCCGGCTTGGCGCTTTCCAGGTACCAACTGCAGAACTCGTTCCACACGAAATCATAGATGGCCTTGGTGGCGTCGTTGAAGTCGAATTCGGCCAGGTCCTTCGTCATGGTCTTGACGATGGAGTCGAGGCGGGCCAGGATCCACTGGTCGTCGGGGCGCAGCTCCTCCTTCTTCAGGGAGGAAAGGTCCTGCCAGTCTGGCGAGGCGGGGCCATGCTGGAGGCGGAAGCGCACCACGTTCCACAGCTTGTTGGCGAAATTCCGCCCGATTTCGCATTTCTTGTTGTCGTAGCGGATGTCCTGGCCCATGGGGGCGATGTAGATGATGGTGAAGCGGAGGGCGTCCGCCCCGTAGGTGGCCACCACGTCCAGGGGGTCGGGGGAGTTGTTGAGGCTCTTGGAGAGCTTGCGTCCCTTGTCATCCCGGATGATGGAGGTGAAATAGACATCCCGGAAGGGGACTTCGCCCATGAAGCGCAGCCCGCTCATGATCATCCTGGCCACCCAGAAGAAGATGATGTCGGGGCCGGTGACCAGGGTGTCGGTGGGGTAGAAGCGCTTCAGCTCGGGGGTCTCCTGGGGCCAGGAGAAGACGGAGAAGGGCCACAGCCAGGAGCTGAACCAGGTGTCCAGCACATCCTCGTCCTGCCGGAATTCGGTGCATCCGCAGGGGCATTTCTCCGGGGCGGCCTTGCCGACGAAGACCTTGCCGCACTTCTTGCAGTAGTATGCGGGGATCCGGTGCCCCCACCAGAGCTGGCGGGAGATGCACCAGTCCTTGATGTTTTCCATCCAGTGGAGATAGGTCTTCACCCAGCGCTCCGGGTGGAAGCGGATCTTCCCGCTGGTGACCGCCTCGATGGCGGGCTTGGCCAGGGGCTCCATGCGCACGAACCACTGTTCGGAGAGGCGGGGTTCCACGGGGACGTTCCCCCGCTCGGAGTATCCCACCTGGTGGACGTAGTCCTCGGTCTTCACCAGCAGGCCGGCCTGCTCCAGCTTCTCCACCACGAGCTTCCGGGCCACGGAGCGGTCCAGCCCGTCGAACTCCGGCCCCGCATTCCCGTTGAGGGTGCCGTCGTCGTTCATGATGTTGGGCATTTCCAGGTGGTGCCGCAGGCCCACCTCGTAGTCGTTGGGGTCGTGGGCGGGGGTGATCTTCACCGCGCCGGTCCCGAACTCCTTCTCCACGTAGTCGTCGGCGATGAGGGGGATTTGGCGGTTGACGATGGGGAGGACCAGCATCTTCCCCACCAGCCCCTTGTAGCGTTCGTCGGAGGGGTTGACGGCGACGGCGGTGTCTCCCATGAGGGTTTCGGGGCGGGTGGTGGCCACGATCACTTCCCCGGAGCCGTCGGCGAAGGGGTAGCGGATATGCCAGAGGTGCCCGGATTCCTGGCGGTAGATCACCTCCTCGTCGGAGAGGGCGGTGCGGCTCTTGGGGCACCAGTTGATGATGCGGTGCCCCTTGTAGATGAGGCCGTCCTGGTAGAGGCGGATGAAGACCTCCTGGACGGCGTTGGAGAGCCCTTCGTCGAAGGTGAACCGTTCCCGGGGCCAGTCGCAGGCGGTGCCGATGGTGCGGAGCTGCCGGATGATCTTGCCGCCGTATTGCTCCTTCCATTTCCAGACCTCGTCCAGGAATTTCTCCCGTCCCAGGTCATACCGGGTGAGGCCCTTTTCCTTTTTGAGGAAGGCCTCCACCTTTGCCTGGGTGGCGATTCCCGCATGGTCCATCCCGGGAACCCAGCAGGTTTCCCGGCCGCGCATCTTCTCGAAGCGGATGAGAATGTCCTGGAGGGTATTGTTGAGGACATGCCCCAGCGTCAGGATTCCCGTGACATTGGGCGGGGGGATGACGATGGTGTAGGGGGTCTTTGGGCTGTCCACGCTGCCGTGGAAATATCCCCGTTCCTCCCAGGTCTTATACCATTTGGCCTCGACCTCCGCCGGGGAGTACGCTTTGGAAAGGGGTTCTTCGCTCATGATGCTTGGTGGGGGCTCCTGTTTCGGGGGGGGCGTCCCCCGGTGTCTCCGGCCGGCTTGCGGCGGAGTCCCGGGGGAGGCCCTGGGGGGTCAAAAAGGGGATTGGCCTGGCCGTTTCCTGGGTGTGGCGTGCCGGGGAAAACGGGGAGAATGTAGCATACGAACGGCCGTCCGTGGGGGGGTGTCCAGGGGGATTTTGGCCGTTGGGGGATAGGCGGAGGGCTATTGGGGGGGGAGTTTCAGGAAGCGGGGGTCCAGGAGATGGGCGGGGCGCAGGTCGCCCAGGGATTTCCTCATGGCCTCCCGGAGGTGGGGGAAGCGCGCCTCCAGGGTGTCCAGGGCCTCCTCCAGGAAATGGCGGTCTCCCTTTTCCCGGAGGAGGGGTTCATAGGGACAGGGCTGGGGGCGGGGGAAGGGGAAGAGGGAGGCCGCCTGGTGGATTTGCGCCTTGGGGATGCCCCAGAGGGGGCGGATGAGGGTGGCGCTGCCGCCGTCGGCGGGGACGCAGGGGCCCATGGTCTTCAGCCCGGCGCCGTGGAAGAGGCTCATGAGAAAACTGACGCAGAGGTCGTCCAGGTGGTGCCCCAGGGCCAGTTTGTTGCAGTGGAGTTCCTTCAGGAGGCGGTGGAGCTGTCCCCGCCGGAGCCGGGAGCAGAGGGCGCAGGGGGCGTCCCCCACCTTGTCGGGGGCAAGGAGGGAGTGGAGCCCGGGGACGCTTCTCCAGTGGAATTCCCATCCCCGGCTCCGGCAGTATCCGGCGATGGGGGCTTCCTGGAAACCCGGGTATCCCAGGTCGACGGTGGCGGCCAGGATTCTCAGGGGGAAGGGGGCTTTTTCCGCGATGGCGTGGAGGAGTTCCAGCAGGAGGAAACTGTCCTCCCCTCCGGAGAGCCCCAGGAGGATGCGGTCGCCTTTCTGGAGGAGGTTGAAGCGGGCGGAGTCCCTGGCGGCCTGCCGGAGGAGTTTTTGGAAGGAGGGGCACTTGCGCGGGGCCTGGAGGAGGAAGTCGGCGGCCATGGCACGGAACTGGTCTGCCACCTCCCCCGGGGTGCGTGTGGCGTCCAGCCGGATTTCGCAATCCTGGTAGAAGGGCTGCCGTTGGCGGAAGCGTTCCTCGTCCCAGAGGGGGCGGCTGGCCTTTTCCTGGGGGGAGAGTCGTGCGGCGATGGCCTCCAGGGAGATTTGGAGGGTGGCGGTGATGCCGCTTTCCTTCATGATTTTCCGGTTGCCGGGATAGACGGGGACTCCGCCGCCTGTGGAGACCACGGTGAACTCCTCTTTCCGGGCCACCTGCCGGAGAATCTCCTGCTCCCCCTGGCGGAAGGCCTCCTCCCCATGCTGGCGGATGAAGTCCCCCGGGGCTTGGCCAAAGCGTTCCTGGAAGAGTTGGTCCGTGTCCAGGTGGGGGCGTCCCAGGGCCTGGGCGAGTTCCCGGCCCACGCGGCTTTTGCCGCTTCCCATGAAGCCGGTCAGATAGATGTTGCAGGGCATACGAGGGGGGCGTCTTTCAGGGGAGGAGGGCCAGGAGGAGGAGGGTGCAGGCGTTAAAGAGGGCGTGGACCAGGATGGCCTGGAGGGTGTCCTTGCGCGCCTGGATCCAGGAGAGGGCCAGCGCCAGGAGGAACAGTCCGGGGAAGGCCCGGGGGTTCAGGTGTGCGGCGGCGAAAAGAAGGGCGCAGAGGAGGTGGGCGGCTTGGCCGGGCAGGCCCAGCAGGGAGAGTCCCTGGGGGAGGAGCCGCCGGTAGAGGAGTTCCTCGGCCAGGGGGGCCAGGAGGCAGGAGGAGGCAAGCAGGGCCGGCGTGAGGGGGAGGGCGGCGGTTGGCCCCGTGGGGGGGAAGAGGAGCCCCGCCAGCAGGGAGAGCCCCTGCACTGCCAGGAGGAGGGGGAGGGCGGTGGCCAGGAGGGGGAGGCGTCTGCGCCAGGAGGGGGCGGGGCGTCCAGGGGAGAGGAGCAGTGCCGGGAGGGGGGGGGCGTCCTTGCCGGCCAGGGCCTGTCCCAGGAGAAGCCCCCCCAGGGCCAGGAGGGGGGAGGCCAGCAGTGTCCCGGGGCCGGGGGAGGCGAAGGCCAGGAGGCGCCCTGCCAGGGAGCCCGCCAGGGTGGTGGCCGCCAGGAGGGGGATGGGCGGGATGGCGGGGGAGAGGGGGGGCACGGCGTAGCTTCCCCTAGGGGGTCCAGAAGGCGTAGGCGCCGCAGGGGACGGCCAGCCGCCCGGCTTCGTCGGTGGGGAGGGTCATCTCCCCGGAGCGCAGCCTTCCTGTGGGGAGGGACTGGGTGGCCAGGTGGGAGAGGACCAGGGGAGTGTAGCCGGGGGTGTGGCACGTGAGCAGGAGGAAGAGGGGGTGGGGCGAGAGAATCTCCCGGCAGAGTCCAAGCAGTTCCTGCATGCATTCATCGATTTGGAAGAGTTCCTGGCTGGTTCCCCTTCCGAAGCTGGGGGGGTCCAGGATGATGCCATCGTAGCGGCGTCCCCTCCGCAGTTCCCGCTTGAGGAATTTCGTCACATCGTCCACGATCCAGCGGATGGGGGCCTCCTCCAGGTGGTTGAGCCGGGCGTTTTCCCGTGCCCAGTCCGTCATTTTCCGGGAGGCGTCCAGGTGGCAGACCTGTGCTCCCGCCTTGGCGCAGGCCAGGGTGGCCCCGCCGGAGTAGGCGAAGAGATTGAGGATGGCGGGGGCTTCGGGGCCCTGGCATTGCCGGAGGGCCTCCCCGGCCAGTCGCCATCCCAGGAGGTGTTCGGGAAAGATTCCCACATGGCCGAAATCCGTGGGCTTGAGGAAGAAATCCACTCCGCCCAGGGAGCAGCGCCATCCCTCCCGCAGCCGTGGGGAGCGGAATTGCCAGCGGGCGCCCTGTTCCCGGGAGAAGAGGGCGTCCGCCTCCTCCCAGAGGCGGGGGAACTGGGGGGCCCAGACGGCCTGGGCGCAGGGACGGGAAAGGATCCAGGGTCCGAAGCGCTCCAGTTTGCGCCCGGCCCCGGCGTCCAGGAACTGGTATTGGGAATCCCGGAGAGTGGCCATGGGGCTACTTTTCCTCCGGGGCATTGCGGAAGCCGGAGGGGGCGCCCAGGGCGGAGAGGGAGGGCAGGAGGGCCCAGACGCCCGCGCCGGGAAGGACCCGGATGGTCCACTCCTCCGGCAGGGCCTGCCTGGCCCACACAAGGCACTCCAGGAGGGCGGGCAGGTCCCAGTGGGGCAGGGGCGCCCCGCTCCGCGCCAAGTGGGTGGGGAGGGAGCACCATCCGGGGGTGGCTCCCTTGAGCACCAGGGTGCCGGCGGGAGCCAGGCTGGCCAACTGGCGGAGGCAACGGCGGAAGAGGCTTTGGAAGGGACGGCTTTCCCAGCAGGGGGGGGCGCCGGCCTCCCCGTTCCGGCGGCCATGGGGGGGGATGGGGAGGCCGGCCAGGTCCAGGGAGAGGCAGAGGGGGGAGGCGGGAGCCAGTTCCCGGAGTCCCTGGATGCCCTGGGGGGTGCAGGAGAGTTCCAGGGGGGGGGAGGGCAGGGGCGGGGCGCCGGCGAGAAGGGGCTCGCTCCAGGCCAGGTAACTGTGGAAGCGGTAGGCGCGCTTCTCCGGGCAGGAGACGGGGACCGCCTTGGCGGGGATGGGGTTGCCCTCCTCGTCGACGGAGGCGCGGAAGCGTGGGTCTTCCTCTTGCTTCCGGGCGGCCAGGCGCTCCTCTTCCTGGGGGTCGCAGAAGGTGACATAGCGCCGCAGGAGAAGCCCCTGGGCATCCCGGGAGAGGACCAGGCGTCCGGTGCCATGGAGGAATTCCCCATTGAGGCCCTTTTGCCACCGCCAGAGGTCGTCCCCCAGGCCGTATTCCAGGCGGCGTCCCTTCTGGTCTTCCAGGAGGAGCACCACGGGGATGGGGGAGAGGACCAGGGGGGCTTCTTCCGGGGTCCGGGGGAGGGGCTTCCAGGCGGGGGCGGCCTGGGCCTCCCCGGGGGTGGACAGGGCCAGGTATTTTTCCCACGCTCCGTCCAGCCGCAGGCTTCCCACCTCCAGCCCCTCCTTCAAGGGCGTGTTGGCGTCCTTCCAGGAGATGTCGTAGGTCAGGCGCAGGAGATTGGCGGAGAGGCGCTGGGTCTGGGCCACTTCCACGGGGGCGGGATGGCGGAAGAGTTCCGTGGAGCGGAAGACGGCGCACCCGCCCTTGCGGACATGGCTGGCGGTGGAGGGCAGGCCGTGGTCCGCCACCGCGTCCAGGCGGCAGTGCATGTCGTGGAAGAGGGGGGCTCCCTGGCTTTCCAGGAGGGCGGGGCCGTTGGCGGCACCATCCTCATAGGTCAGGCGCCAGGAGGCGCTGGGGTGTTTCAAGAGCATAGGCGGGAAGGGGGAATCTTGTTTTTGCGGGAAAAAAAGGGGCCGCTCATCTCTCCAGGACGGGCCAGGCGGCGTGGCGCCGGGAGGGGGAATCCCGGAAGGGGAGGAGGAAGGCTTCGGGGATGAGGTAGACATTGATGAAATCCGCCAGGGAGTCCTGGTCGGAAGTGGAGAAGAGGCCCTCCTCCACCATGGCATAGACCATCTTCCCGAAATCGGCGGTTTCCCAGATCCCCATGGAGCAGGCCACGTCCGGCGCCAGGAAGGCGAAGTCCCGCTGGAGATTGTCGCGCAGGGTGAGGCAGATTTCCCTTCCTGTGACATGCTCGGCCTCCTTCTTTTGGGAGAGCATGTCGCGGAGGGAGCGGAGGAGGTAGAGGAAGGCCAGGGGCGGATAGTTGGAGTGCTTGCGGGAGAGCCTTTGCGCGGTCTCCACGTCCTGCCTCATCTGCTCGTCCTTTTCGTCGGGGGAGGGGGATTCCATGGGGATGCGAAATGGGGGGGGCCTAGTTTTCCGCCGCCTGCCGGGCGGCCAGGCGCTGCTGGATTTTCTCCTGGAGGGCGGCCATCTCCCCGTCCCCGTACTGTTTCTGGGGTGCGTTGAGGAGGACCTTGTCATCCACGAAGCGCGGGATGATGTGGAGATGGGCGTGGGGGACCTCCTGGCCGGCCGCCTGTCCGTTGTTCAGGAGCAGGTTGAAGCCCGTGGCCCCCGTGACGCGAAGCACCACGGGAGCGATGAGGGCCGCCGCCGCGAAGAGGCGGTCCCGGCTTTCCCCGGGCATGTCGCTGAGGCCGTGGCAGTGGCGCTTGGGAATCACCAGGGTATGCCCGTAGTTGAAGGGGGCGATGTCCAGGAAGGCGAGGGTCTCCTCGTCCTCGTAGACCTTCGCCGCCGGAATCTCCCCGGCGAGGATTTTGCAGAAGACACAGTGTTCGTCTCGGATGCAGTCGCCCATGATGGTCATTCTCCTTTCAGGTTGCCAAGGGGGTTCAGGGGAAAAGCCGGGAAGGCCGCGGCTTCAGGGAAATTCTCCCTCCAGGATTTCCTCCACCCGGGCGTCGGGGCGTCCATTCCGCCGGGGGCAGAGCAACTGGAAGGGGCAGCGCAGGCAGCTGTCCTGGGAGGCGGCATAGGGAAAGTCCTCCTCGCAGGCCAGGTTTTCGGCGGGGTCGGACAGCCTCGCCCGCATGGCCCCCGCGCTCTTCAGGATCTGGTCCTGGGTGTTGACCAGGGATTCGCGGGTGACGGCATACTGGGCGGTGCGTCCCGCGTCATTGAGGAAGACTCCCTCCAGGACCAGTTGTTCCAGGGGGATTTTCCGGGTGTTCATGGTGAAGAGGGCATAGCATGCCAACTGGAAGCGCAGTTCCTCCCGGTGTTCCTGTCCGGTCTTCCAGTCCACCACATGCCAGCGCCCCTCCCTGTCCTGGTAGGAGAAATCCGGGGCGCACCACACTTTCAGGGGGAGGCTCCCCGCATTCTTCAGGGGGGGGAGTTCCCCGATGATGAACTCCTGGCAGAGGTCGATGCTGCCCCAGGCCGTGTCCTCCAGGCCGGCGATGGCCTGGAGGACTCCGGAGGAGAGGAAGCCCTCCAGGGAGTCGAAGACCTTTTGGCGCAGGGCCTGGGTCTGCTCCCGGGGGACGTCCGGGCCGTACACGGAGTAGAAGTGTTCGAAGAGGAGAGTCTGGCTCTTGGGGAGCGCCCCGCCCAGGCGTTCCAGGAACCCCCTCTCGCCTTCCCCCGTTTCCCGGGCCTCCTGCCAGGCCCGGTTGACGGCCAGGGAGGCCATCCAGTCATCGTTGAGCCGTTTCCGGGCCATCTCCTGGAGCGCCTTCAGTTCCGGCCTCACCCGGTTCCCGCGGAACTCCCGCAGGGTATCCTGGATGATTCCGTGGACCACCGTCCCCGCCCAGAGGGGGAAGGCGGTCATGTTCTTGAGGAGGTAGAGCATCCGGGCGGCCAGGGGGGCCTGGGGACTGTAGCCTCCCCATGCGCCGTAGTACCGGTAGTAGTACGCCCTGGGGCACTGGGCGAAGGCCTGCCTGCGGGAGACAGACCAGGTGAGGGCGTTGGTCAATGGTCTATAGGCCATGTCCCCTTCCCTCCCGGAGAATGCGCTCCTGTTCCTGGAAAAGCCCTTTCAGCCCTTCCCGGGCCAGGGCCAGCATCTGCTGCAGCTGGGTTTCGTCAAAGGTGTATTCCTCCCCGGTGCCCTGCAATTCCACGAAGCGCCCCCGGTCGGTCATGACCACGTTCATGTCCACCTCGGCGGCGGAATCCTCCCGGTAGCACAGGTCCAGCAAGGGCTCCCCGCCGACGATTCCCACGGACACCGCCGCCACGCGGGCCCGGAGGGGCCACTCCTGGAGGACGCCCTGCGCCTCCAGCCTCCGGCAGGCCAGTTCCAGGGCGGCGGCCGCCCCGGTGATGGAGGCGCACCGGGTGCCGCCGTCCGCGTCGATGACATCGCAGTCCACATGGAGGGTGACAGGGGGCAGTTTCTCCAGGTCCACCACGGCCCTCAGGGAGCGCCCCACCAGGCGCTGGATTTCCGCCGTGCGCCCGGAGACCTTTCCCCGGGTGGCTTCCCGTTCCCCCCGGGTTGCGGTGGCGCTGGGCAGCATCTGGTATTCCGCCGTGATCCAGCCTCCCGGCACCCCCTGCGCCTTCATCCAGGAGGGCACCTTCTCCTCCAGGGAGACGGCGCAGGCCACCCGGGTGTTGCCGCACACGGCCAGGACGGAGCCCAGGGGATGCTTTTGGAAGTTCGGGAGGAAGGCCAGGGGCCTGAGCTGATCGTGGCGGCGTCCGTCTTCGCGGGGCATGGGGTTGGGTCTCCAGGGGTTGCGGGGGTTGGGCGTTCCTTCCCGATGGGGGAAAAGCGCCGAGTTCCGGTCGGTTGTCCTCCCCCTGCTGCGGATTGCTGGTATATATTCTCCGGGCTGTCTTTCGCCTTGTCCGGGGGCTTTGGGGAGCGGCCATGCGCCGCTTCGCCCCCCCGGGCGGGGGCGAGGTTCCGGATAATATACCCCCTGTCCCTGCGCCTACGGCGGGGCGCCCCGGGGAATCTTGCTTCTTTCGGGAGGGCTATCCCCCCGCCTTCCTTTGTTTCCTTGAATCCTCCATGTCCCTCCTTTCCCCCGGCCATATCCGCCTCCCCCTGCTTTGCCTCCTGGGGGGGATGGCCCTTTTCCTTGCCTCATGCCGCCGGGGGAAGGGAAAAAGCGCCCCCGCCTACGACCTGGGGCCCAGCGAGGCCCTGCTGGAAAGCGGCCTGTCCCTGGAGAGGGGGGACGGGGAGTGGGAGAAACGGGAGAAGGAGGGGCGGCTTTCTCCCCAGGTGGCCCGGATTCTCCAGGAGGAAAATGGGCAGCGCGAACTGATGGAGGCGGCCAACGAGCTGCTCCGGGAGCAGAGGTACCACGATTTCACCGAGTTGCTCGACCGCGCGGAGCGGGAAGGGCGCGCCACCCCCGCCCTTCTGCAACTGCGGGGGCTGCCCCAGGCCTTGCAGGCCCTCTCCCTCTTCTGCGCCCGGCGCCCCTTCACAAAGTCCCAGGACCTGGAGGATTCCCTTGTCTTCCTCTCCCCCTGGCGGGAGGAACTCTCCCGGATGGCTCCGGAGGCCTTCCCCCCCTTCTGGGAGGCCCAGGAGGCGCTCCTGGCCTCCCTTCGGCAGGAGGAGTTCCTGCGCCGTTGCCGCGCCTGCGAGGAGGAACTGGAACTCGCCCTTTTGACCCGCCAGTGGCACTCCCGGATTCCCCAGTGCCTGGAGGCCTTTTCCCGCCTGGGGGGCGAACCGGAATTGCTCCGGTGCCTCGCCTCCCCTCCCGGCGGCTGGCTGGCCCCGGAGGGATGGTGCGCCGCCCGGGAACTGGCGGCCTGGCTCCGCTGGGATGAACTCCTCCCCCAGGAACGCACTTCCCTGAAACGCCTCCTGGAGGAACGGCAACCCGCCACCATGGCAGGGCGCCTCCTGTTGGGACGCCTCACCCCCTCCCCGGAAGCTTTCCTGGAAACCCTCCTCCTCTGGCAAAAGGCCATGGAAGGCCACAACGGGATTTTTTCTCCCGCTTTTCTCGAAGAATACCGGCAACTTCTCCCGGAGGGAGGTAAAGTAGCCCCTGTGACCGGCGTGGCGGAAAGCGCTTTTTTTCTCTACCGGCTCCTTCCTTAAGACGGAACCCGCCGGCTTCCCACGGGTCTATCCCCCCGCGCCCAAGCCCCGGCACTCCTCGCCTCACCCCACTGGCCAAGACTCTTTTCCCAAAAGCAACAAGACCATTCGCCGCAGGGGCCCCTGGCACTCCGCCATGCCTCCCCTCGCCACCCCGCGACCCCGGAGAAGGCGGAGAAGGCAGCGGCTCCCTCAATTCAACCCCCTAACCCCAACCAAGGATTCCCATGAAACGTTCTTTCTTTGCCTGGTGCACCGCCCTCCTGTTCAGCGCAGGCCTCTGCCTCGCGGAGGAAGCCGCCCCTGCCGAGGCCGCCCCCGTTGAGGCCGCCCCTGTTGAGGCCGCCCCTGTTGAGGCCGCCCCTGTTGAGGCCGCCCCTGTCCTTGACATTGAAGCCGTCCTTTCCCGTCTTCCCCAGGAGATTGTGGTCTCCGAGAGCGGCGTGTTGCTGGGCCGTGAGGAGATGGTGAAGACAGTTCGTCCCATGCTCAAGATGGCCCAGGAGCAGGGCGTGTCCCTGGACGAGGCCCAGTTGATGTCTCAATTGGGCCGGATTGCCCGGGGGATTGGCATGCAGAAGCTCTTCCTCCAGAGGGCCCGGGAGAATGGGATTTCCGGCGACATGGAGGCGGCCCGGAAAAACCTGGAGCAGATCCGTGAGCAATTGAAGGAGGAGTTTCCCAAGCAGTTGGCGTCCCTGGAGATGACCGAGGAGGAACTCCTGGAGCGCATGCTGCAGGAGGAGATTGTGGGCAAGTACTTGGAGATGGTCAACAAGGAAGTCTCCGAAGCGGTGGGCGAGCCTGCGGAGGAAAAGGTCCGCGCCTTCTATGAGGAGAATCCGCTGTCCTTCCAGAAGCCTGCCGTCTACCGTGCCTCCCACATCCTGGTGCAGTTCCCCAGCCAGGAGCCCACGCAGGAGCAGAAGGAGGCCTGCCTGGCCAAAATCAAGGAGATCCAGGGCAAGTTGAAGGAGGACGCCTCCAATTTCGCCGACCTGGCCAAGGAGTATTCCGACTGCCCCTCCAAGGCGGTGGGCGGCGACCTGGGCGAGTTCCCCGAAGGCAGCATGGTGCCGGAGTTCGAGGCGGCCCTTGGGGAAATGAAGGAAGGCCAGGTGAGCGGCCCGGTGGAGACCGCCTTCGGCTATCATCTCATCAAGGCCGGCGCCTTTGACGAGGCTTCCATGGCTCCCTATGAGGAGGCCAAGGAGCAGATCGCCCAGTACCTGAAAATGAATGCGGTGGGCGAGGCCATGGACAAGAAGATCGAGGAGATGCTGGAGGCCGCCAAGTTCCAGGTGAACATCCAGGCGGAATAACCCCGCTCCCTTTCCCCGCTCCTTCCCCCGCGTCCTGTGGCAGAGATTTCCCTCCGCCACAGGACGCTTTGCCATTCCCCGCCTGGCACGCACCCCCCTTTCGCGCACACCCTTCACGCATGGACCCCACTCCCTCCCTCGATGAAAAATGGATGCGCCGGGCCCTGGACCTGGCTCGGCAGGCCGCCCAGGAGGGGGAGGTGCCTGTGGGGGCCGTCGTGGTGGACGACCAGGACCGGGAGGTGGCCGCCGCCGCCAATGCCGTGGAGGGCTCCCTGGATGGCACCGCCCACGCGGAATTACTGGCCCTCCAGCAGGCCTCCCGCACCCTGGGGGAGTGGCGCCTGACCCGATGCACCCTGTATGTGACCAAGGAACCATGCCCCATGTGCGCCGGCGCCATTGTCAATTGCCGGGTGGGACGCCTGGTCTTCGGGGCCCCCGACCCGCGCATGGGGGCGGCGGGCGGCGCCCTGGACATCACCGGATTCCCCGGCGGGCTCCATTGCACCCCCGTGACCCCGGGCGTCCTTGCCCAGGAATGCGCCGAGGCACTGCGGAATTTCTTCCGCCTCCGCCGTGTGCAGAAGCCATAGTCTCCTCCGCCACCCCCAGACAAGCGCCCCGCAGGCTCCCTCCCCTTGGCTAATTCCCCCAGGACAACCTATTCCCTCCTCCGGTCCCTCCTTCTGGCCGCCCTGGTCTTCCTTTGCCTGCTGGGCGCCCTCACGGCCCCGGGACGCCGCCTGGCAGGCGCCCTCTTCTCCCCCGTGGTTTCCCTGGCAAACGAGACGGGACGCATGCTGGGGGATGGCCTGCGCTGGCTGCAGCCCGGACGCCTGGGGCGGCGGAACGCCCTCCTGGAGGCGGAACGGCGAATCCAGGAACTGGAGACGCGCCTGGATGCCCTGGAGGACGTCGCCCGGGAAAACGGGGAACTGCGCCGGATGCTCCAGCTGCCCTCCCGCCAGGCATGGCGCACCATTGCCGCAGAGGTGATTTCCCGGGATCCCCAGCGCTGGAACGACAGGCTGATGATCAATCGTGGGTCCAGGGACGGGGTGGTGGAGGGCACCCTGGTCCTGGTGGAGGGATATGCCTTTGGAAGGGTCCTGCGGTGCCATGCCCATTCGGCGGAGGTGGTGACAATCCTTTCCGGGGAGTGCCGCTTCGGCGTGGCGGTCTCCGGCTCCGAGGCCGCAGGGGTGCTTCAGGGACGGGGGGAGGACCCCTTCCCCGGTGGGCAGCTGGGATTCGTCGTGGAATACCTCCCCAAGGACCTCCAGGTGAACCAGGAACAACAGGTGGTCACCAGCGGCCTGGGGGGGATGATGCCCCCCGGCATCCCCGTGGGGAAAATCCTGGCGGACGCCCCCGACGGAGGGCGGGTGCATCGCCCGGACCTGGCCCGCTCCCTCCTGCATTGCCTCCCCCTGGCCCCCATGGGGGCCTTCCATTTCGTCATGGTCATGGTCCCCGTCAATTGAGCCGGGAAGGGCGCAAGGGGGGAAGCGGGGCAGAGGCGCAGTGCGTCCCCTGGCTCAATGCCGGGGCGGCAGGTTTTCCCAGTCTATGGCCTCCTGCCGGAAATAGAATTCCTCATCCCGCTTGCCGATGGGCCGCATGACATGGCAGGGGTTGCCCACGGCGACCACGTTGGACGGCAGGTCTTTGACCACCACGCTGCCCGCGCCCACCACGGTGTTCTCCCCGATGGTGACGCCGGGCAGGATGACGGAATTCGCCCCAATCCATACGTTTTTGCCAATGTGGACATCCCGGTTGTATTGGAGGGGGCGGGGTCCGCGCAAAAGGGGCAGGATGGGATGGTTGGGGGTGGCCACCGTCACATTGGGGCCGAACATCACATTGTCCCCCACATAGATTCTTCCGTCATCCACCAGGGTCAGGTTGAAATTGCCGTAGACGTTGTCGCCCAGGAAGACATTCATGCCGCCCCAGTTGGCGTGGAAGGGGGGCTCCAGGTAGCATCCCTTCCCGAGGGAACCGAACATCTTCTGCATCAACTCCTGGCGCTTTTCCCACTGGGAGGGGCGGGTTTGGTTGAATTCATAGAGCAGTTCCAGGCGCCTTGCCTGCTCCTCCATGAGCTCCGGGACCTGGGGGTCGTAAATCAACCCCGCATCCTTCCGTTCTGTCTGGTTCATTTCCTTGGATGATGATGGCTATGGGAGGCCGGGAGGGGCTTCCCAGGAAAGTTCACTGGAGACTCCCTGCGGGCGGCAGGGAATCCCTTGCCGTTGGGGAAAGGGGGTCATTTCTTCTTTTTCCCCTTGCCCTTCGGGCGTTCCAGGAGGCGGGTTTCGATGTGTTCGTCCTCCGGCCGTCCCTGTTTCAGGGATAGGTTGGCGCTTTTGACCTGGATGGTCTCCACGGTGGGGGTTCCCAGGGAGCCCCCCAGGCTCCTCTGGTTTTCCGGGGCGGGCGTGCCGGCGAGCACAAGTTCGGGGGCGAGGGCGAGGGGGCGGTGGTTCAGCTGCTCCCAGCACTGGGTCCAGGCGGCCCTTTGTTCCGTGGTGGGTTCCAGGGTATCCAGCCCCGCCATTTCCAGGGCTTTCAGGAGGACCATTTCGCTTTGCAGTTGGGTGGTCTGCCCATTGAGGGTGAAGCCGAAGTCCGCCTGGTTGTCCCGATGGAAGGAGAGATATTCCACGGGCTGCGGGAGGATGGAGGCGGTTTCTGGGGTCATCCTCCCTTGCCGTTGGAAGATCCAGAGGGGCCAGAGTTCCTGGAGCAGGGGGAGGGCTTCCTCCTTTTTCCCGCATTGGAGGAGCGCCTGGATGGCCAGGGAGAGAATTTGGCTTCGCTCCGCCGCATAGGTCATGCTGGGGCAGTCGGGGTCGCATCCAAACATATCGGGCAGCGGTGGATTCAGGGCGGGGTTCCCCTTTGCCGCCAAGGCCAGGCGGGTGAGCTGGGCGAGCCGGCGGGGGGCGTTTCGGGAGAGGTCCTGGGATAGAAAGAGGGCCAGGCAGGGGGATTCCGGCATTTCCTCCGGAGAGGAGTAGGCCATCTCCCCCAGGGCGTCCCGCAGGGCCGCCAGGTTCTGTTCCAGGGAGGCGTTGCTCCCCTCTTCCAAGGCCTCGCAATGGCGCTGGAGGGCCAGCCCGGCCAGGGCGGCGGCTTCCACCAGTTCCGGGGAGGGCAGGGAGCCGCCCTCTTCCTGGGGGGTGGCGGGCGGCAGGGGGCGCAGGGTGGGGTATTCCAGGGCGGGGATGACCCCTCCCCCGGGATTCACCTGGGTGGAAATCAAGGTGGCCAACTGCCGAAGTTCCCCCCGGCACCGCTGGGCGACGGCATCCTTCTCCGGCAGGGCTTCGGCAAGCCGGGAGAAGGCCAGGTAGGCCAGGGCATTGGCCTTGAGGGGGCTGACCCGCCGGGGAATCTCAAACTCCGGGGAGTCCTCCTGGAAAGCCTCCTCCACCAACAGGGCGAAAAGCCGCTGGGAGGCCTTCTTCCGCTCCCCCCCCGCCAACTGTCCATTCTCCAGCCGCTCATGGGGATCCAGGTGCTTGGTAGCCTTCAGGAGAGGCAGTGCGGCGCATCTGGCCGCCTGGAGGAGGGTGTTCCGGGTTTTCTTCTGGGCCAGGTCGGCGGCGTCCAGGAGGGCCAGGACCAGGGAGGCCTGGTCCTGGAGGGAGGTCTCCCCGTTGGGGCGCAGGGTGAACCATTCCGGGAAAGGGGGCTTCAGCGTCCCGGCCTGGGAGTCCAGGAGCCTGGCCAGGGCCAGGGCGGTTTCCAGGACGGACTCCGGGTCGGGCTGGGGGAGTTCCCGGACGGGGTGTGCCCGGAAGAGCCGCCGTGCGCCCCGCTCATCGGCGAAATAGCTGTCGCACTCGAAGAGGGTGACCCGGAAAGGGGTGTCGGCGGCACCCATCTTCTGCCACAGCCCCAGGGAACTCCAGAGATTTGCCTCGGAAATCAGGTTTCCGATGCGGGGGACGGAGAGTTGCCGCTGTTCCGTCATGAGATAGCGTCCCACCAGTTGTTCGGGGGTGAAGGCGAAGGCGGCGGTGCGGTCGAAGGCGATGCCCACCATGCTGGAGAGAAGGAGGCGGGAGGCATTGACCTGGAAGCGCTCCACGGGAAGGGTTGCCTGGACCACATCCAGGCGCAGGCAGTTCCAGCGTTCCGGATGGGCCAGTTTTTCCTTGACCACATCGGGGAGGAGCCGCTTCTCCTTTTGCGCCAGGGCCACTTGCGCCTCCAGGTCGGCCCGGATGGCGGAGGCATATTCCGGACGGCGCTTCTCCAGGATTTCCAGCAACTGGGCCAGGGTCTTGGGGAAGCCGCGTCCCGCCGCATAGTAGGTCCTGGCGGGGAAAATGCCGTCCCCCAGGGTCAGGAAGAGGACGCGGGGGGCGTTGTCCTGGGGCAGGGGGGCGTCCTTCAGCAGTTCCTTGGCGGGGCGTCCCTCCAGGAGTCCCTTCCGGAGGCGCTCCGTGAACTTCAGCAGTTCCTCCTCGGGGCAAGCCAGGGGCGCCTTCACGTCGGGGAACCAGACCGCCCCTCCCTGGGCGAACAGGGGACCGGCGGCGGAAAGGAGGAAGACGGCGAGGAAAAGGCGGAGGGTCTTCATCATGGGGTCCTACAGGGCGGGGAGGGGCGGCAAGGAAAAAAAGGCCCCCCAGGCAGGCGGGACATCCCGGCCCTTCTGGGGGGAAGAGAGGAAAAGAAGGGGAAAAGGGGAGGAGGGCGGGGGAGGACAAGCCCCCCGGGCTTCCCTTCCCGGGGAAATGCGCCTCTTGGACACCCTCCCGGGAAGAAGGGTTCCCCCCTTCCCGGGACATGCCGGAAGCCGGCGCCTCCCGGAAGAGGGGAGGCCCCTGGGCGGCTAGAGCAATTCCGCAATCTGGACGGCGTTCAGGGCCGCCCCTTTCAGCAACTGGTCTCCGCAGAGGAAGAAGGCCAGGCTGTTGGGGGAGGAGAGGTCGTAGCGCAGGCGTCCCGCCAGCACGTTGTATTGCTCGTTGGATTCGCAGGGCATGGGGAAGTGGTTCTCCGCCGCGTCGTTGACCACGGTGAGGCCGGGGGCCTTCTTCCATGCCTCCAGGGCCTGCTCCACCGTCACCCGGTCCTGGAATTCCAGGAGGACGGATTCCGCATGGCTCCGCAGGACGGGCACGCGGACACAGGTGGGGCACACCCCGATGGCGCCATCGTGGAGAATCTTCCGGGTCTCATTGACCATCTTCATCTCCTCGGTGTTGTAGCCATTTTCCCCGATGTCCGTGTTGTGGCTGAAGACATTGAAGGCATAGGGCCACTTGAAGACCTTGGGCTCCGCCTTGCCGCCGTCCAGCACCGTCCGGGTCTGGTGCACCAGTTCATCCATGCCCTTGGCGCCCGCGCCGGAGGCGGACTGGTAGGTGGACACCA
>JAEDNB010000177.1 GCA_016302725.1 Lentisphaeria bacterium | reverse complement strand
TCACGTTGGTGGAGCCGATGTTCTTGGAGCCCTTGGTGCGGATGTCCACGTGGTTGAGGAAGCCGATGAGCAGTCCCCAGGGGACGCTTCCCAGGAGGTAGCCCAGGAGGCAGGAGAGGAGCAGGGAGAGGGAGGTTTTGTCCATGGGAGGGGTGTCGGTGGGCGTTCCGGGGTGTGGCGCGGGCTAGGGGCGTGGGGAGGGGAGTCCGTCCTGCCGCAGGCGCTGGCATTCCCGGCACCGGAAGGCCTCGAGGCCGTAGAGGGTGGCGGTTTTGGGGGAGAGGGCGACTTGGAGGTGTTCCCCTTCCTGGAGGGAGAAGCCCTGGGGGTTGTTTCCCGCCTGCACCAGGGCGGGGCCCCGGAGGAGTTCCACGTCCAAGGAGGCGTCCGGTCGCAGTACCAGGAAGGATTCCCCCTCCACGGGATTGCTGAAGGCCAGGCCGAGACCCTGCTGGAAGGTGCCGCGGGTGATGCTTTGGAAATAGCCCGTTGCGCCGTAGGGGGTGGCGACGATCAGGGCGTCGGCGATCACCTGTGGGAAGAGGAGAGCGCCGTCCTGGCGGATTCGGATTCGGATGGCTCCCAGGGGGTGGAGATGCCGGACGATGGCCAGGTCGTTGAGGGCGAGGAGGGTTTTGCCTTCCGGGCCGATGGCCTGGAGTTTGGGGAAGATGCGTGCGGGGGTGTTTCCCTGGAGGAAGTCGTTGAGGCAGCTCCGTTCCCCGTGGTGTGGGCAGCGTGGGTTGTGGGAGCGGTCCCGGATGGGGAGTTTGGGGATTCCGGGGAATTCCCGTTCGGCGGCCAGGAGGGTGCCGTCTCCGCCGTAGGAGATGACCAGGGCGGGGGTTTCCCGGGCCTCGGGGGGGAGGGGGACGAGGGGGGTGTCTGCCAGCAGGGGCAGGAGTTCCTCCCGGAAGCGTCCCACCACCTGGACGGGGAGGGGGGAAAGGATGGGAAAGTGGAGGGGGGGCATGGGGACCTGGAGGAAAGGGGTCAGCGGGAGGTTTGGAGGCGGTATTCCAGGTTCACCACGAATTTGAGGGAGCCTTGGGTGGGAAGGCCTGTCCGGGAGAGGGGGGGCAGTTGCATTCCCTGCATCCGCTGGAGGAGCGCCTGGGCGGCGCGGTTCATGGCGTCGACGTCGGAGGGGCGGGAGACGACCCCAAGGAGAAGGCGCCCCTCGGGAGTGATGGTGACGGTCACCTGCACGGGCCGCGGGGCGTTGCGCAGGGCCTCCGGACCCAGTTCCTCCCAAAGGGGCTGCATGGCCGGCTGAAGGCAACTGACCAGATAGTTCTGGTAGGCATTCAACTGCGCCCCACGCAAGCCGGGGTTGGGATTGCCCCCCGAGGGGGCGGAGACGGAGGGACGGGTCAAATTGCTCTCGCTGCGCCGCATGCGCTCCTGCAGCTGCCGCTCCAACTCCTTGGTGCTCTTCTGGGGCGCCTTGGGCTTCTCCGGCTTCGCCGTCTGGGCATTCCGCAACCGCTCCTCCAGGGTCGGCTTCTTCGGCTTCGCCGGCTTGGGAGGCTCCGGCTTCTTCGGCTTGGGAGGCTCCGGCTTCTTCGGCTTGGGAGGCTCCGGCTTGGGGGGGTCTGGCTGGGGTTCGGGCTCCGGCTGGGGTTCGGGCTCCGGCTTGGGAGGTTCTGGCTGGGGTTCGGGCTCCGGCTTGGGAGGTTCTGGCTTGGGTTCGGGTTGCGGGGCCTGGGGGGCTGGGGCGGCGCCTCCTCCCGGGAGTTCCAGGAATTCCACATCGATGGGGAGGGGGGGCTGGGGTGGCTTCCGGGTCAGGCAGGAGAGGCCGAAGAGCCCCAGCAGGAGGAGATGCAGGCACAGGGAGACAACGATCCCTACGCTGCGGTAGGGGTTCTGGGGCTGTCTTTGTCCGGGGGCTTCCTGCATAATGGGGTAATGTAGTTTCTCAAACAGGGACGCTCCACCTGGGCATGGAGAGGGGGAGGCCTGGCCGCGCCGGAAGCGCAGAAGGGCGGCCCATCGGGGGGAAGGGTCGCCCTTGTTTATTTATAATATGTTGATTTATATTAAGTTATATAAAACGACGCACCTGCGGCGCCTTTTCTGCCGTGCCGGGCTACTGTTTTCTCCGGGTCATTTTGGCGGTGAACATGGCGTCGCAGTCGCCATCCCAGGGCCAATGCTGTGTCATGCCGAGGCAGGCATTCCCGGTGACGGGGTCTATGTGTGGGGTGAGGATGAATTGGGGGTGTGCGTCCAGGAAGGCGTCGACCACGTCTTGGTTTTCCGCCTTGAGCATGGAGCAGGTGGAGTAGACCAAGGTGCCTCCGGGCTTGACGGCGGGGGCGGCGGCCTCCAGGATTTGCCGTTGGAGGCGTGAAAATTCCTGGAGGGATTCCTCTGTGGTGTTCCACCGTCCATCGGGGGTTCTGCGCCAGGTTCCGGCGCAGGAGCAGGGGGTGTCCACGAGGACTCCGTCGAAGCGGTCCCTATAGGCTTCCGGGGTATGGGTTCCCTGCCATTCCCGGAGTCGGATGTTGGAGAATCCGCCGCGTCTGGCGCGGAGTTTCAGTTCCTCCAGTTTTGTGGTGCGCAGGTCGGTGGCTTCCACGACGCCCCGGTTTTTCATGAGGTAGGCCAGTTGGAGGGACTTTCCGCCCCCTCCGGCGCAGGCGTCCCACCACTGTTGTCCGGGGCGTGGGGCGCAGACGAAGCCCACGGCCTGGGAGGCCAGGTCCTGGACTTCGAAGCGTCCCTCCCGGAAGGCCTGGGTTCCCCGGAGGTTTGCGCCGGTGTACCGGAGGCAGAAGGCGTGGGGGAGTTTCGGGTGCGGGGCCAGGCGGAGGGGGGACTGGGGGAATTCCTGGGCGAGGCGCAGGGGGAGCGTGGCCTCCGCCCGGGGGTCCTCCTCCTGGCACCGGAGCCAGACGGGGGGGCGTTTCTGCAGCCACTCCACCAGGGTGGAGAAGGGGATGTCCGAGGGGAGGGGGGTGAGTTCCCGGGGGAGCCAGGGGGGGAGGAGTTCCTCCAGGGAGAGGGGGGGCATGGCCTGGGAGCGGAAGAAGGGGCGCAGATTGCGCCGGCGCTCCGCCACGGGTATGTCGGCGGGAAGCCCCTGGAAGAGTTCGGGATAGAGTTCCGCCGAGCGCAGCCAGGCCATGACGGCGGGGGGGAAGTCGAAGCGGTTTTCCAGGACCCATGCGGCGGCCAGGAGTGCCTCCCAGCCATCCGTGTGGTCGGGGAGGTCCTGGGCGCCTTCCTTCCAGGCCTCCAGGAAGCGCTGGGGGGCCAGTTTCTGGAGCCAGCCCCACCAGCGCAGGACGGAAAAGAGGGTCTCGGAGATGATGCGCCGGTCCCGCGACCCCAATTGGTGGTTCTGGGTGCAATAGTCGTGGAGGCAACGGTCGGCGGGGCGGTGCTGCCCCAGGCAGCGGGCCATGACCCAGACCACGGCCTGGGCGGCGGAGCGGGCCTGGGTGGCGGCACGGGAGGGGGACAGGGAACCGGGGGTGCGGGGGGAGGGGCTCATCGGTGGGCGGGAGGGACGGCTACCGGATTTCGCCCTTGGCGGCGAGGACGGTGTTGTAGAGGAGCATGGTGATGGTCATGGGACCCACGCCGCCGGGGACGGGGGTGATTTGGGAGGCGACCTGGGACACCTCCGCAAAGTCCACGTCTCCCTGGAGCCGGTAGCCCCGGGGGGAATCGGGGGCGCTCACCCGGTTCACCCCCACGTCGATGACCACGGCCCCCGGCTTCACCATCTCCTTGGTGATGGTATGGGGGGCGCCGGCGGCGGCGATGAGGATGTCCGCCTGCCGGGTGAAATGGGCCAGGTCCCTGGTGTGGCGGTGGCAGATGGTGACGGTGGCATTGCCCCCGGCGGCCTTCTGGAAGAGGAGGTTGGCCACGGGCTTGCCCACGATGTTGCTGCGTCCCACCACCACCACATGGGCGCCGTCGGTGTTCACATGGGAGCGCAGGAGGAGTTGGATGATGCCGTGGGGGGTGCAGGAGAGGAAGGTGGGCTGCCCCAGCATTAGGCGTCCCAGGGAGATGGGGCTGAAGCCGTCCACGTCCTTTTCGGGGGCGATGGCGGCGATGACGGCCTGTTCGTCGATATGGCGGGGGAGGGGGAGCTGGACCAGGATTCCGTGGATGCGGGGGTCCTGGTTTTTCTGCTGGATCAATTGGAGGAGTTCCTGCTGGGTGGTGGTGGCGGGCAGCCGGTTGTCGTCGGAGTAGATGCCGGTTTCCTGGCAGGCCCGTTCCTTGGCGGTGACGTAGGATTGGCTGGCGGGGTCCTCCCCCACCAGGATGACGGCCAGGCCGGGGGTGATTCCCCGGGCATGGTGGAGTTCCTGGATTTGCTGCCGGAGTTCCTGCCGGATTTGGGCGGAGATTTCCTTGCCGTTGATGATGGTCGCGCTCATGGGAGGGAAA
>JAEDNB010000176.1 GCA_016302725.1 Lentisphaeria bacterium | reverse complement strand
ATCACCGTGGTGGCCTCCTTCGATGTCTACCAACATGGACACGCCCCCATCGAAATCTACGGCACGGAAGGCTCCCTCCAAGTCCCCGATCCCAATACCTTCGGCGGACCGGTCCGGGTCTTCCGCAATGGCTATGACACCTGGAAGGATGTCCCCCTCACCCATATCTACACGGAAAACTCCCGCTCCCTGGGGGCGGCGGATATGGCCGTGGCCCTGAAGAACGGGCGCCAGCACCGGGCCAATGGCGAATTGGCCAACCACGTACTGGAAGTGATGCTGGCCTTCGACCGCTCCTCCCAGGAAGGCATGCCCGTCACCTTGAGCACCACCTGCCAACGCCCTGTCCCCCTCCCCCTGGGCCTGGAACCCGGCGAAATCGGAGAGTAACCACCCCCCACCCCTTTACGCCGTCTCGTGCTATCACATCATACATAACACACTGTAATAGAACAACTTATAACAACCCCCACCCCCGACAGCGCCAGAATATGGGCATGCCGGGGGATGTTTTTTTTTGCAGGATCGGGGGGAGGCGTTGTCCTGCTACACGCACAGGGCGGTGATATGGACGGTGCTTCCGGGAGCGGGATGCTTCACGAAATTGCCGTCGATCTCCACACCATCCACGGCGAGTTTCAGGTTCTGGCTGGACTTGTGATCCGGGTTACGCACTTCGATGACATACCGGACGCCGGCCAGGGTGCGTTCCACGGAATATCCGTCCCACTCCTGGGGGATGCAGGGCACGATCCTCAGGCCGCCCTTCTCCGGCCGGATTCCCAGAAGGAACTCTGTGGCGGTGCGGTAGATCCAGGAGGCGCCGCCCGTCAGGTGGGAGAGCGCGGCCTTGCCGAAGGAGGCGTTGTCCGGTCCGTAGCACCAGGATGCGAAGGCATAGGGTTCCCGTTCGTAGAGATCGGCGGAGTCGGCGGAGCGGCGCTGGGGCATGATGTGGTTGAAGTATTCCCAGGCGCGGTCCGCATTGCCCCGCATGGCCTCGGCGATGATGGCCCAGTTGTTGGCGTGGTAGAAAAGCCCTGCGTTCTCGCCGGCGCCGGGGACGTTTCCGCAGTACCGGTTTCCGTCCAGCAACTTGGTGAAAGGCGGCTCATAGAGCCGCAGGCCATACTGGGTGTTCAGGCGCCGATAGACGCTGTCCATGGCCTGGGCCACATGTTCGGGGTTCAGAGTGCCGGCCATGGCGGCCCAGCTCTGGGTGTTCAGGAAGATCCTGCCCTCCTCCTTCGCCTCGCCGCCCATGTAGTCGTTGGGGAAAAGGAGGCGGCGGTAGTAGTCGCCATCCCAGACCAGGGGGCTTTCCAGGGCCTGGGTGAATTCCCGGATCTTGCCTTCCAGATAGGAGCGCTCCGCTTCTTCGGAGGCGTCCAGCAGCCCCAGAAGCACCCGCGCCGCCACGATGTACTGCTCGGCCACCATGATGCTCTCTCCGCTGTCCAGAATCGCGCTGACCACCACAAGCTGGTCATTCCAATCGCAGTTGAAGAGCTTGGGCAGTCCGTGGGCGCCGGTCTGGTCTCCGGTGAAGTGCATTCCCCGCAGCAGGAGCCCCTGGACCGTGGAGGGCTCGCCCTCGTAGTCCAGCACAGGATGCTTCAGGAAATCCCAGTCACCGGTCTCGTGGACATACTTCGCCACCGTGAAGACACCCCAGACAATGGAGTCGCAGCGGATGTAGTCCGGAACGGAGCACTTGAAGGTGGAGGGATCAATGAAATGGGTGGCCTGCCCGCTCTTCCGGATGGAGCGCATCAGCAGAAGGATGTTCTCCCGCGTCTCCTCGGGGAAGAAGAGGGCCCCGGACATGATGTCCTGCATGGTGTCCCGGAAGGTCTTTGAGGTGTCGCACCCGGTATGGCGCTGGGAGATGGAGCGCCCGCACCGCATGGTGGTCTTGATGTTCTTGGGGAGCCACACGTTCAGCATCTCGTTCAGCTCGGCGTCGGGGGTCTTCACCTGACAGCGGTTCAGCCGCTCCCTCCACCACGCCGCATAGTCCTCCGCCGCCTCATCCACTGCGGCGGGGTCATCGTACTTCCTCAGCATGGACGCGGCCTCCTCCAGCTGCGGGGAGGCGGTCAGCTTGACGATGACGCGCTCCGAGGCCCCGGGGGCCAGACGGAAATCCAGGCGGAAGCATCCGCAGATGCAGAAGCCGGCGCCGGGCACTTCGGAGTTGTGGAGTTCGCCGGTCTCCAGAGCCTCGGGGGAAGCCTCTCCCCGGCAGCGCCCCATGAAGCGATCCCGGCTCATCTCGTAGGAGACGAAGGGCTTCGACGCATTGAACAGAGTGTATCCCTTGTGGATCGCCTCATAGGCGAAGTAGTCCAGCCGCAGCGCCCCCAGCCCCTGGTCACAGAACCCCGTCATCTGGTTCCCGCAGAAGTGGAAATAGAGAACCTCCTTGGGGACATCCCGCATGGCGAAATCCTGGTAGGGGTAGGCGGAGAAGACCGCCTCTTCCCTGCGATGATTGGTAAAGGTGATGTCCCACAGCATCACCGGATCCTTTCGGGGGATCATGTAGCGCACAGTCACGCCGATGCCGTCCTTCTCCGAATCGAAGGTGGTGTAATAGAGGCCGTGGCGGCATTCATAGCGGTCCAGGGGCGTGCGGGTGGGCATGAAGGAAGGGGACCAGGGCGCCTTGTCCTTCTCCTTGACATACAGGAAGAATCCGGGGTTATCCTCCGGCTGGGCCATATACTGATACCGGGTCAGGCGGCCCGTGTGGGGCTGCTTATACCACACCGTTCCGCCCGCCCGGTTGGAGACAAAGGCATCCAGATCGGAGACGCCGCCCAGGTAGTTGATCCAGGCGCGGGGCGTCAAGGGCGAGGTGATGACATATTCGTGCTTCTCGGGATCGAAATGCCCGTAGGGATTGCCCTGGTGCTTCTCAGTGTTCATGACGCAGAGTCCTTGATTTGATTTCTCCATGTGGGAGACGCATGTCCCGGGGAGTTCCTCCCGCCACGTCGAACGCCTAACGGAGGACTCCCCAATGCCCCGTTAAGATATTGGCGAATTGCGGTTCGGCCACCACCCCCGCCACGGAAACACCCCATGCCCGGGACATCTTACATCCCCTCTGGGAACATCACAACAAAAAAAAGCCCCGGGGAAGCAGGAACTTCTCCGGGGCCGGAAAATCTGGTGCGCGCAACAGGACTCGGACCTGTGACCTCCACCGTGTGAAAGTGGCGCTCTAACCAACTGAGCTATGCGCGCTTTGTGTAAGTGCGGGATAATATAGGGGAGAGATTTTGGTTTTCAAGTCCCGCCGCAAAAAAAACAGGAAACGCGGAGGACACGGAGAGCACAGAAAAGGCGGGACGTGCTGCCCGCACGTCCCGCCCTGGGTGTAGATTTCTAGATTTCTAGATTCCTACCGTTTTTCGCCGCCGGGCATATCCACGCCGGGGTACCAGTAGTAGTCGGTGCAGATGTAGTTGCGGCCGTAGTCGCCATTATTGGTCTTCAGCTTGGAGATGGAGACCGCCTCCACATGTCCGTCGGTGAAGGACATATTGGTCTGGAGGCTGTGGCGGGCATAGCCATCGGCGTTCAGCTTCATGTAGTCGGCCGAGGTGAAGATGGCATCCTTTAGAGCCCCCGTGACCAGATTGGCGCCATCCACCAGATTCACGTGGAGGGAGGCGTATTTGATGGAGCCCACCCGATGCCAGGTGGCGGCCTGTCCGCCATAGACGCCGTTGTACTGTTCATGCCAGGTCATATTTTGGATCGTGAGGGAGTGGCTCATCCCGAGGCCAGCCTGGTAGCCAATGTTCCCCATGCAGCGTTCGGAAGTGGGGCAGGAGGGGCAGAGGAGGACCTTGTGCCAGGCAGACTTGTCCGCTTCCCCTTTGCCGATATAGGCGGCGGGGTCTTTGCTCAGCCACTGGGCGCCAGTGAGGGGAGTGCCGGGGATGAGGGGATTCATGGTGAACCAGTAGTAAACATCCCCCATGGTGATGTTATCCCCAGCAGCATTATAGGGATTGCTGGCGGGTTCTCTAGTGCGGAAGTGGATGGGAGGCAGAAAGTCGTCGTAGTCGCCGGAATAGAGGAGATTTCCCAGAGTCAACTGCTTCAGGTTGCTGGTGCAGCTGATGGCCCGTGCCTTTTCCCGGGCTTTGGAGAGGGCAGGAAGGAGCATGGCGGCCAGGATGGCGATGATGGCGATGACTACCAGGAGTTCGATGAGAGTGAAGGATTTTTTCATAGGGGAGCTGCAGATGTTTGGGAACGGGGGATATCATCAAGGAGGGCCCTGTCAGCCCAGGACCTCAGTGGTTTTAGAAAGTATAGGAAACAAATTCAAAAAAGCAAGTCCGCAGGGCAAAAAAAAATAATCCTGTAACTGGAAAAGGTAAACGCCCGCTTTTCGAGCGTTTACTCTTTCAAAGTG
>JAEDNB010000175.1 GCA_016302725.1 Lentisphaeria bacterium | reverse complement strand
GCCCCATGTTCGGAAAGGACACCGCCATCTACAAGTTCGAGAAAATCAAGCGGGCGAAGCGGGCCGCCGTGGCCGCCCATCCCGAAATCCCCCTCATCGACATGGGGGTGGGGGAGCCTGACGACATGGCCTTCCCCATGGTGGTTCAGGCCCTCGCCCGGGAGGCCGCCAAGCGGGAGAACCGCTTCTACGCGGACAATGGATGCGCCGAATTCAAGGAGGCGGTGGCGGACTATATGCGGGAACTCTACGGCGTGGAACTGGACCCCGCCACGGAAATCAACCACTCCATGGGAAGCAAGTCCGCCTTGAGCCTCCTTCCCCTCTGCTTCATCAACCCCGGCGACGTGGCCCTGATGACCACCCCCGGATACGGCGTCATGGGCACCTGGACTGCCTACCTGGGCGGACGGGTGGTGAAGATGCCCCTCACCCGGGAGAGGAATTTCCTGCCCGATTTCCGGCAGGTCTCCCCCGAGGACCGGAAGGCCGCCAAACTCATCTACCTGAACTACCCCAACAACCCCACGGGCGCCGTGGCCCCCCCCGAGTTCTATGACGAGGCCATCGCCTTCGCCAAGGAAAACCAGGCGCTCCTGGTCATCGACGCCGCCTACGCCCCCCTCAATTTCCAGGGGCGCCCCCTGAGCATCTTCTCCCGCCCCGGCGGCAAGGAGGTGGCGGTGGAACTGCACTCCATGTCCAAGGGCTTCAACATGACCGGCTGGCGACTGGGCTGGGTCTGCGGAAACGCCAGCGCGGTGAAGGCCTTCGCCACCGTCAAGGACAATGCGGACTCGGGCCAGTTCCTGGCCATCCAGAAGGCGGCGGCGGAGGCCCTGCGCGCCCAGGCGCAAATCACCCCCAAAATCAACGAAAAATACCTCCGCCGCCTCACCTCCCTCGCCAAGACCCTCCAGGAACTGGGCTTCCAGGCCCAGGTGCCCGGAGGCTCCTTCTACCTCTACGTGGGCATCCCCAAGGGCACCCAGGATGGGGTCGCCTTCGCCAATGGAGAGGAGTTCAGCCAGTGGATGATTTCCACCAAGCTGATTTCCACGGTGCCCTGGGATGACTGCGGCCCCTTCGTCCGCTTCTCCGCCACTTTCGAGGCCGCCGACCAGGCCCAGGAGGCGGAGGTGCTGGAGGAGGTGAAGCGCCGCCTCTCCACCTCCCGCTTCCTCTTCTGACGGCCTTCCCCCATGGCGGAACAGTGGCTCTTCTGGAATGACGCCGCCCACGGGCCGGCGTGGAACATGGCGGCGGACGAGGCGCTTCTCCTGGAGGCGCCCAGCCGGGCGGTGCCGGTGCTCCGGTGCTATGCCTGGGACCGCCCCGCCGTCTCCATCGGCTACATCCAGACCCTGGATGCCGCCCCGGCGGGGTATGCGGCGGTGCGGCGTCCCACGGGAGGCGGCGTGGTCTACCACGACTTTGACTTCACCTTTTCCGTGACCTTTCCCATGGGGCACTGGCTCACGGGGCTGGACCGGATGCGCAGCTACGACTGGCTGAACCGTTCCCTGCAGCGTGCCTTGCGGCTGCTGGGGTTCCCTGCCGAACTGGCCGCCCAGGAAATCCCCCACCAGGTGGACCGCGCCAGGATGGTCTGCTTTACCAACCCCACTCGATACGACCTGCTCCTGGAGGGGCGGAAAATCGCGGGCAGTGCCCAGAGGCGGACGGCGGAGGGGCTCCTCCATCAAGCCAGCCTCCACTGGGGGGCTCCCCTGCCTGTGGAGCGCCCCCGCCTGGTGCGGGCCCTCCGGCAGGGGCTCCAGGAAACCATGGAGGTGGAAACCCTCCCCTGGGAACCCACTGACGGCCTCCTGAAACACATCCAAGGCCTGGTGACTCAAAAATACGGCACAGATGACTGGAATCGACTCCGATAACCCCCTCTTCCAAGAGGAAAACTCCCGGGACTATGGCCCGCAGCCCCTCGCCGGAATCCTGGCGGAACGCGGCCTCACAAACCACCAGGTGGTGGCCGCCTCCACCGAGCAACTGACCCACAAGATGCTGGCCAAGGGGTGCCGGGGGCGCTACCTCTCCCCAAAGGTGCGACAGAAAATCCTCCGCGCCCTGAACCGGCTCACGGGGGAGACCTTCACCCTGGCCCAACTCTTCAACTACCGCTAGCCCGGAACAAGGCCGGAATCTTTCCGGGGGGACAAGACGCCATGCTCACCGCCAAAGCCGCCAGACTGGCCCGACGGGAACTGGGGCGACGCCTGCCCCGCCGTGGGGGCGTCCCCTGGCCCTGGGCGATTCTGGGGGGGCTGTTTTGGCTGGGGATTGCCCTCTGGCTGGGGGCGTCCCTGTGGCGCATGCCCAAGGGGCATCTTCTTTCGGGGCCCTGGGGGTGGTGCCTGCTGGGCGGGCTGGGGGCGGGGATGGTCTTCTTTTCCCTTTGCCCCCTGCGGCCCCTCTATGTCTTTGGCCACGAATTGACCCATTGGCTGGCGGCGAAGGCCACCTTCCACCGCACGGGGGCCTTTCGCCTGGGGCTGTCCCGGGGCTCCGTGGAAATCGAGGGAAGCAGCGGCCTGGTGGCCCTGGCCCCCTATGTCTGTCCCCTCTACCTCCTCCTTCTCGGAGGGGTGCTGGCCTTCCTTTCCCTGCTTCCCCTCTCCTTCCCCCCCTGGCTGCCCCTGCTGGGCGCCGTCGCCCTGGGGCTCTGCCTGGCCTACCACTGGGTCCTTACCGCCATGGCCCTCCTGCGGGGGCAGAAGGATCTGGAGGTGTGGGGCAGGGCGCTCTCCGCCACCTTCATCTTGGCGGGAAACCTGGCCGTCCTCCTGGCCGCCCTCGCCCTTGCCTCCCCCCGCCCCGCCCTTCTCTGGGAAATCCCCTGGGCACTCCTCCAACAGGCTGCCCGCCTCCTCCTGGCACACCTGGGCTGACCCCCACCACGGAAAACAAAACCCCGCAGTCCTTATGGTCATCCTCAGCATCGGCGGAAACCTGGGCAACGTCCCGGAAAGCCTCCAGGCCGCCCTCCAACTCCTCCAGGCACAGGGCTTCCGCATGACCCGCTGCTCCGCTCCCTACCGAAACCCCGCCGTGGGCTGCGAACCCGGGGCCCCGGAGTTCTGGAACTGGGCCGTGACCGGGGAGTGGACGGGCTCTCCAGAGGAACTCCTCGCCCTCGCCCAAAAAGTGGAGGTGCAGCTGGGACGCCCCAAAGACCACCCCCATTGGCACAGCAGGACCCTGGACATCGATATCGTCGAATGCAACGGGGAACGACGAAACTCCCCCGCCCTCACCCTCCCTCACCCCCGCTGGCGGGAACGCACCTTCGTCCTCCTCCCCCTCCAGGAAGTGGCCCCACAATGGCTGAAAGCCCAGGGGATTAGTTTGTAAGTTATTGACAATCAATATATTATATTATTTTATTCCCAGCGCGCCCCGCCACTCTGTTCTATTCGTTTTCGGTTAGGAAAGGAAAACGCTGCGAAAAGCCCGCTATAATATAGGGGAACGCGAAAAAAAACGTTCACATTTTTTCGGGAGACTTGCTTTTCCCGGAAACTTTCCTATACTTTCATCAAGTCGACCGCATTGCGTTGGCCTTCCCGGATTGCGGGGGGCTTTCCGCGATGCGTTCAGGAAACCCATCCCCGGAAACAGAAGAAAGGACTTCTCCATGAAGAAAGCATTCACCCTGATCGAACTGCTGGTGGTCATCGCCATCATCGCCATCCTGGCGGCCATGCTGCTGCCCGCCCTCTCCAAGGCCCGGGAGAAGGCCCGCGCCATCTCCTGCACCAACAACCTGAAGCAGATCGCCCTGGGCAACCAGCTCTATGCCGCCGACTACGACGACTATCTGCCCCCCATCGCCATCCGCGTGGACATCGTGGAGAACGCCTCCCAGATGGCCCCCTACGGCGGGGACTACTGCAACACCAACTCCTACTTCTGGTTCAGCGTCAACCCCATGGTTCCCGGCGCCCCCTTGACCGGCATCGAGTGGCACTCCAAGGACCCCGCCTCCAACCGGGGCAGCAATGACGAGGACAAGTCCTCCTGGCACAAGATGATGCTGTGCCCCTCCTGCCCCACCAACGAGCGGGTCATGGGCAACATCAGCTACGAGGCCAGCTACGGCTTCTCCTACTTCGGCGGCGGCAAGTTCAAAGCCGTCGGCGGCATTGGCGACAGCAACAAGATCGCCAGCGACTGGCACCGCGTCTCCTCCATCAAGTACCCCGCCCTCCACGTGAACCAGTTCGACGGCTCCACCGCCGACAACTTCTTCGCCGAGGCCCAGTGGCCCTCCCGCACCCAGATCTGCAACGACGTCCGGGAAATGATGGACAAGGCCGCCTACAATTACGCCCGCCACAGCAACCAGGTGAACATCTGCTTCACCGACGGCCATGTCGAATCCTTCAACGTGGCCAAGCTGAAGGACCGGGTCAACGGCTGGCCCTCCCTCCTGGTGGA
>JAEDNB010000174.1 GCA_016302725.1 Lentisphaeria bacterium | reverse complement strand
TCCTTGCCCACCTTCTCCATGGCGTCGGCGATGATGTTGCCGATGGTGGAGTCGGAGTTGGCGGAGATGGTGGCGACCTGGGCGATCTGGGCCTGGTCCTTCACCTTCACGGACATCTTGGAGAGTTCCTCCACGATGGCGTCCACGGCGGCGTCAATGCCCCGCTTCAGGTCCATGGGGTTGGCCCCGGCGGTGACGTTCTTCAGGCCTTCCCGGTAGATGGCCTCGGCCAGGACGGTGGCGGTGGTGGTGCCGTCGCCGGCGTTGTCATTGGTGCGGCTGGCCACTTCCTTGACCATCTGGGCGCCCATGTTCTCGTAGGGGTCCTGGAGTTCGATCTCCTTGGCGACGGTGACGCCGTCCTTGGTGACGACGGGAGAACCGAACTTTTTGTCGATGAGGACATTGCGTCCCTTGGGGCCCAGGGTGACCTTCACGGCCTTGGCCAGGGCGGAGACACCGGCCAGGATGGCCTGGCGTCCCTGGTTGTCATACTGAATCTGTTTCGCTGCCATAGTCGTCTACAACTCCTTGACTTGATGATGATGTTCGAAACGATGCGCGGGATTAGGGGAGGCGGGAGCCTTCCCCTGCCCCCCACTCCTTACTCCACGACGGCGAGGATGTCGGAGCTGGAAAGAATCTTGTAGGTCTTGTCGTCAATCTTGATTTCGGTCCCGCCGTATTTGCTGGTGAGGACGAATTCGCCGGGGTTGACCTCCATGGGGATGAGCTTGCCGGAGTCGTCGCGGCGGCCGGGGCCCACGGAAATCACCTTGGCCTTGAGGGGTTTTTCCCGGGCGGTATCGGGCAGGTAGATGCCGCCTTTCTGCTCCACGGTCTCCTCGACGGGTTCGACGAAGACGCGATCACCTAACGGTCTGATGGTGGACATGTCTGTGTATGCTCCTTGTATGTTGCGTTTTGTGGGGGGAAGCCGCCGGAGGGGGCGCCTGGCGCCACCCGGCGGCGCGTTGTCCGGGTCTGGAAAAAACCTCTTCGGGGGTTAGTCCTTCTTGGAGAACTCGGCGTCGAAGACATTTCCGTCTCCGCCGTTGCCATTGTTCCGGGGGCCGTTCTGGGAGGGCTGTCCGGGGCCGGGTTGTCCGGGGCCGGGCTGTCCGGCGGCCTGGGGATTCACATTCTTGTAGAGTTCCTGGGCGAAGGCATGCATCTCCTTCTCCAGGTCCGCCAGGGCGGCCTTGATCTGGTCGGTGTCATCGGTCTTCACGGCTTCCTTCAGCCTACCGATGCCGGCCTCGACCTTGCCGCGGATCTCCGCGGGAATCTTCTCCCCGCTCTCCTGGAGCTGCTTCTCGGTCTGGTAGATGATGGACTCGGCCTGGTTCTTGGTGTCAATCTTCTCCCGCTGCTTCTTGTCTTCGTCGGCATGGGCCTCGGCATCGTTCACCATCTTCTGGATCTGCTCCTCGGAGAGGCCACTGGAACTGGTGATGGTGATCTTCTGCTCCTTTCCAGTGCCCAGGTCCTTGGCGGAGACATTCAGGATGCCGTTGGCGTCGATGTCGAAGGTGACCTCGATTTGAGGCACGCCCCTGGGGGCCTGGGGAATGCCGTCCAGGTGGAAGACGCCGATGGTCTTGTTGGCGGAGGCCATCTCCCGTTCGCCCTGGAGGACATGGATTTCCACGGAGGGCTGGTTGTCGCTGGCGGTGGAGAAGATTTCGCTCTTCTTCACGGGGATGGTGGTGTTCCGGGAAATCAACTTGGTGAAGACTCCGCCCAGGGTCTCGATGCCCAGGGACAGGGGGGTCACATCCAGCAGGAGCACATCCTTCACCTCGCCGCGAAGCACGCCGCCCTGGATGGCGGCGCCCATGGCCACGCACTCATCGGGGTTGACGCTCTTGTTGGGGGTCTTCCCGAAGATGTCGGCGGCGGTCTTGTTCACCAGGGGCATTCGGCTCATGCCGCCCACCATCACCACCTCGTCGATGGAACTGCTGGACAGCTTGGCGTCCCGGAGGCAGTTTTCGCAGGGGACGCGGCTCCGGGTGCAGAGGCTGTCGGTGAGTTGCTCCAGCTTCGCCCGGGTCAGGGTGACCTGGAGGTGCTTGGGCCCGGTGGCGTCCGCCGTGATGAAGGGGAGGCTCACTTCGGTGCTGGCGGCGGTGGAGAGTTCGCACTTGGCCTTTTCCGCAGCCTCCTTCAGGCGCTGGAGAGCCATGGGGTCGTTCTTCAGGTCGATGCCATTTTCCGCCTTGAAGGAATCCGCCAGCCAGTCGATGACCGCCGCGTCGAAGTCGTCGCCGCCCAGATGGGTGTCGCCGTTGGTGGCCATGACCTCGCAGGTGCCCTCGCCCAGGTCCAGGATGGAGATATCGAAGGTGCCGCCGCCCAGGTCGTAGACGGCGATCTTCTCGTCCTTCTTCTTGTCCATACCGTAGGCCAGAGAAGCGGCGGTGGGCTCGTTGATGATGCGGCGGACATTGAGGCCGGCGATGCGTCCGGCATCCTTGGTGGCCTGGCGCTGGCTGTCGTTGAAGTAGGCCGGCACGGTGATCACCGCATCGGAGATGGTCTCGCCCAGATAGGCCTCGGCATCCGTCTTCAGCTTCTGGAGAATCATGGCGGAGATTTCCGGAGGCGTATACAGCTTTTCGCCCACCTGGACCGCCGCATCCCCGTTGGGGGAGGCCACCACCTTGAAGGGCACCCGGGCCACGTCATCCTGGCACTCGTTCAGCTTCCGCCCCATGAAACGCTTGATGGAATAGATGGTGCCGGTGGGGTTGGTGACGGCCTGGCGCTTGGCCTGCTCGCCCACCAGACGATCCCCGTTCTTGGTGAAGGCAACCACAGAAGGCGTGGTGCGATGGCCCTCGGCGTTGGGAATGACCTTCGCCTCCGAACCCTCCATGATGGCCATGCAGGAATTGGTGGTACCCAAATCAATGCCCAGTACTTTTCCCGTGATTTTTTCCATAAGGATGATTCCTCCGTTTTCAAGGGTAACGTTTCGCCGTGCCGCCCCCGCATAGAAAGAATGGGAACGCCCGGCACACACAAAAAAGACGGAGTGGATTTAAGCAACAGGCATGCCAGGAACTTCCGGAAAGCCCCCGGGGCAACCTGGGA
The DNA here is from genome assembly GCA_016302725.1 of Lentisphaeria bacterium. Taxonomy (GTDB): domain Bacteria; phylum Verrucomicrobiota; class Lentisphaeria; order Oligosphaerales; family Oligosphaeraceae; genus UBA1724. Next base: position 1,357 of record JAEDNB010000174.1, on the reverse strand, counting down.
CAATGTGTCGCACCCGGGGACGGGTTTTCAGAGGACGGTGACGCACCCTTCCCCCCAGGCGGGGCATTTCGACACGGCGGCGCACTAGCCCTGGAGTCTGTCCCAGTGTTCCCGGATGGCCCTGGGGGACCAGTCCCGCCAGCAGAAATCCGCCCGGAGGAAGCGGGTGCCCCGGGCTAGGGCCTTGGTCAGGAGGGTCTCATGGGAGAGGGGGGCATCCCGGAGATAGACGGAGTGGCATTGGTCGTTGACCACCCGCAGCCGTTCGCCCGCCCGGTTTTCCAGAGTCATTTCCTGGAAGCGGCATTCCTCGGGGCCGAAGCAGCGTCCCTGGAGGGAGGCCTTGGCGCAGACGGCGGAGAGGGCCAGGGGGGCGTCCTGGAAGACGGGGAATTCCGCCACGGGTCCCAGGCGTTCCGCCAGGGTCAGGAGATTTTCGTCGGTATCGTCCGGGGAGAGGGCCACTCTCTGGAGTCCCATTTCCTCCAGGAGGAAGCGGGCGGCGGCGGTATTGTTGACATAGAGGGGCCAGTCGGCGGTGATGGAGGTGTTCTCCGGGGTGACGCTGACCTTGGCCAGACAGGGGATCGCCCCCAGATTGGCCACCTGCCACTTCCGGTAGCCCTTGACGAAGAGCCTGCGGAGGAGGCTGGTCCACTGGTGGCGTCCGTCCTCCCGCTGCAGCACCGGGAGAGCCAGGCGCATCCGCTCCCGTCCCACCCGGTTGGCCAGGAATTCCACGGCCTCCAGCATGGCGGAATCCTCCAGCCGTCCCAGATCCAGGACCACTTCGTGGACCTTTTCCAGTTCTGCGGGGCCGAAGAGATTCAGGGCGAAGGGGCGGTCCACCTTCAGGATCCAGCCCGGCTGTTCCGGCGCCCCCTCCCGGGAAGGCGCCCACTCCTCCTCCTGCCGGAGAATGTGGCTCTGCTCCTGCTGGCACTCCTCCTCCATGACCCGGGAAACCTCCTGGGCGGAACGGCGGCGCAGCTCATTCAGCAGAGAGACCGGGACAAAGCAGCCCTGGGGATTGTCCACCTGCAATTCCGCCAGCTGGAAGGGGGTGTCCCCCAGCTTGGCGAAGGCCTTCCGGGCATCCTCCTCCAGAGCCTGGGGAGAGCGGGTGGCGCTGGGCTGCAGGGGTTCCTCCAGGGGCATGAGGGTGGTGACGTCGGACAATTCCCGGACTCCGATGGAGGGCTGGGCCACCACCTGGAGGGAATCGGGGCGCACCTGGAGGGAGAAATAGACGGGATGGCGGGTGCGCACCAGGGCGGGGCGCAGGGAGGGCCAGGTGTAGCGGCGCTTCACAGCCTGGCTGGAGGTGCAGAAGACGGGGACCCCTTCGGGAATCGGG
>JAEDNB010000173.1 GCA_016302725.1 Lentisphaeria bacterium | reverse complement strand
ACGGAAACGCCCGGCAAGCCGGGCGCAGGTCAGACACGGAGGGTTGGCCCATGCTCCGCATGGACCAACCGTTTTTTGCGTTATGCCATTGCTTAATTTGATTCTAGAAATCTAGTTATCTAGTTATCTAGAACCAATTGGATACAAGGGTGTTATCCAAATCAAGGAACACCATTCGAAGGCGAAGGGCCCTGGCAGTCTTCGAAGGCGTTAGGCCTCTGTCGGCCTGGGGGCTTTGCAGGAACCTAACGCCGGGGGGCGGGGGGCTAGCCGGACTGAAAGCCCGGCGAGGACGCGACGTCGCGGGGAAAAATGCGGGGAAGGGGGTGCCCGTCAGGGCATTTCCTTCCCCGCAGACTCCCTGCGATGGCGCAAGGCAGGCGCAAAGCGCCTGACGGCCCCCCGCGCCCCTTCCGTCCCTCCGTGCGCCCGGCTTGCCGGGCGTTTCCGTGCCCTCCGTGTTTCCGCGGAGCGCCCGTGTTTCCGCAGAGCGCCTGACGCCCCCCGTGTTTCAGGGTCACTTCCCTGTCCCCGTCCCTTCGTCCTTCTCCGCCAGGTCTGCCAGGGAGACATTGCCCTCCACGCGTCCGTCATCCAGCACGTTGAGCCTCTTTCGTCGCTTCAGGGTGCGGAAGAGGTCCAGGAGGTCCCGGACGCCGCCGATGGTGAACCAGACGGAGGTGCAGGCGGCGATGGCGCAGGGAATCAATAGATTATTGATTAGGAAATAGTTGCTCCATCCCCTGTTTCCCCATGGGCTGGCGAGGTTCCAAAGCAGGGTTCCCAGGAAGATGAGAGAGAAACTGACCACGAAGGTATGGAAGAAGAGGCCGTAGGCGATGGCCTTGTCCCCCCGGGTGTATTCCGGGGTGATGCCGATGATGTTCCGGAAGACGCTTCGGGGGCGCCAGTCCCGTTTCAATTCCTTGTGCTCTCCGGGCTCCTCGTAGGCGCCGCGATGGAGCATTCGGTCCATGTTGAAGTCCTTCCGGCAGGTGCAGAGGGAGACCGCGATATAGAGGAGGATGGTGAAGATATTGGCGAAGAAGAGATATTCGATGGAATTCACGGGGAACCGGAGTTCATTGACTTCCCAGTGGATCCAGTCGCCGAAGGGGGCGGAGAGGTTTCGGAAGAGACTGTCCACCGTTGCCACCATGTCGTGGTTCACCAGGAATGGGTAGACCACGTCTGCCCAGTAGCGGCTGAGGAGGATGTAGCAGACGCTTCCCGCGATGCCGGCCCCCAGGGAGGTCCAGGCGGCGGGGGTGGTGCCCTTCTTCCAGTAGAGTCCCAGGATCATGACGGCGGGGCAGCCGGCGTTCCAGATGGCCACCGCCATCTGGTTGAACAGCTGGATGTAGTCCAGCTGGGACATGTATTTGGAGCCGAAGAAGAAGAAGACTCCTATGCCCATGGCCACCAGGCGGATCATGCGCACATGCTGTTTGGGGGAGAGCCCCTTGGGGAAGAAGGGGAGGATGCAGTCCTGGGCGATGGTGAGGGTGGCGGAGAAGATCCGGCTGTCGTCGGTGGAGAGCATGGCCAGGAAAAGGAGGAGGGCGAAGGCGCCGAAGAGTCCTGGGGGCAGGAGGGCCTTCATAGTGACGGAAAGGGAGAGTTGATGGAAGAGGGTGCGACACTGTTTGAAGAGGTCGTTTGCCTCGCCCTCCGCCTCCACCAGGGCCTCCCGGTCCCTTTGGGCCTGCCGTTCCGCGGCCTGTGTTCCCTGGGGGAGGGTGTCATGCGCCTGGATGGCTTCCTGCGCCGCCTGGCGGCGGTCTTCCTTCAGCGCCTGGTGGATGGGTTCCAGGAAGCGCACATCCAAATTATCCTCCTGGGAGAGGGGGGGGATTCCCTCGCCGATTTGCTTGACCAGGGGCTGGCTCTGGGCGATGACTTTCCTGACCCGTTCCCGGGTCTTGTCGTATTTCCCTCCCTTCAGCACATCCGCCACCGCCCGGGCGGCCAGCTCCTGTCGCACCATGTTGGCCTGTGGGGCGTATTTCCGGTGGTTCAGGAAGACAATCACGCAAATCGCCACCAGGAGATAGAAGATGTTGATGATGGAATACCGCCAGGAGGCCAGAAGCCCCGCCATCTTCTGCTCGTGGGCGCTCTTCGCCGCGCAGGAAACCCCGTCCCCCAGCCAGGTGCCCCGGTGGACGACCATGTTGAAGGCCACCACGATGACCATGGTGAAGACATTGAAATCCCGGAACTTGCCCACGTCGAAGGGATTGAGGAAACTCTCCCCCGCCACCCGGTCCTGCATCACCGGAATGATCTCCTGGGACCAGGAGAACTTGACCAGGATGAAGACGACAAAGCAAATCAGCAGGGGATAGAGAATCATCCCCTGGAGGGTGTCGGTGATGACCAGGGCCAGCGTCCCTCCAAAGCAAATCAGGGTGACCGCCAGTGTCAGGAAGAGAATCATCAGCGCATCGAAGGTGGGGATGCCCACCCCACAGACGGAAAGGCGCTCGGGAAGGTTCAGCATCCGGATGAAAAACCGCGCCGCAATGGAGGGCATGATCATGTTGGCGATCATCTCCGCCAGAGAGCGCAGGGCGGCGGCGAAAATCCGGAGGGGGCGGCTGTACCGAATCTCCAGGAACTGCCCCAGGCTCATCGCCTTCGTCTCCCGGAAACGGTAGGTCACGAAGCCCGTCAACGAAAGGAGAAGCGTCAACGGCGTCAACACCGCCCCCCAGAACCCCAGGGAAAAGCCCGTCTTGTATCGGATTTCCACAAAGGTCACCAGGCCTATCATCGAAAAAGCATACGCCACCTCCCCCATGTTCAGCACATACCGGCCGCAGACACGGCCGCAGACCAGGAAATCCGAGACCCCACGCACATAGCGACGGGAGTAAAAGCCCATGAACATCACAAAGGCCACCGGGACGACCAGAATCGCCCAGTCCCATAGGGTCATGTAGGAATCACTCATCTGCACAGGGAACAACAGGACGGGAAAAGAAAGGGAACCCCAGGTCATCTCCCCCAATAGCCGGCTTTCCAGGGGGAGGCCATGGGCCGCCGCAGGAGATATGCGGGAAGAGGCGCCTTGCGGGATTTTCCCCCATCCGGGGACGTCCGGGGACGAAGGCAAAGCGGGCTGGCCCACGCCATGGCGCAGGGCGCAGCCGTTCCGCTTCCGTCCCCGGGATGTCCGGGGCGTTGCCGAATCTCCGCCGGGCTATTGGGCCAGGTCCTTGACTTCCTGGGAGGAGAGGCAGCGGCTATAGATGCGCAATTCGTCGTAGTCGGCGGGGCAGGTGCGCTCCCGGACCCAGACATTGCAGGGGTGGCTGCCCAGGCATCCGGGGAAGCCATCCAGCCAGGGGGCCACGAAGGGGTCCGAGGAGGAGCCCGCCTCCGTTCCATTCACGTAGAGGGTGCGCCGGCCCTCCTTCCAGGTAATGGCCAGGTGGCACCACTCTCCCGCCTTCAGGGGGTTGGGAAGCTGGGCGAAGACGGCCTGCCGGGTTCCCTCTCCGCAGAGCCTGGCCCTCAGGAATCCCTCCTCCACGTAGATTCCGATTTCATCATTGCCGGAAGGCGTCCAGTTCCGGTCCGTGGCCATGAGGTAGAAGATGACGGGGATGTCGCCGGCCTCTCCCTTTTCCCCAAGGGGTTTCATCCAGAAGGCGACGCTTCCCTCCTGGGGCGTGGCGCCCAGGATGGCGGCGGCGGGGGGGAGGACCAGGCCGCCCTTTGGGGTTGTGCGCAGGGCGCTGCCCTGGTGTCCAGGCGTGCGTTCCAGGCCGCCGAGGGCGGTATCCAGGGCATTGCCGGAGCGGTCCCAGAGAATGGCGCCCGCCCCCTCGAAGTCATAGTAGAGAACCAGCCCGTCCTGGGGGGCGTCCCCGGGGCGTCCGTTTTGATCCAGGATTTCCTGGGCCTTCGCCGCGCGGCGTGCATGTTCCTCCTCCAGGTGCCGATGGTAGCGCTCCAGGTTTTCACGGATTTCCCGGGGGGAGAGGCCGGGGCGTCGGACGGGACGGCGGGTGATGGGGGGCTGCGTCCCCAGGATGGCGATGGCCTCGTCCAGGCAATCCATCAGGCGGAGGCGTTCCTGGAGGAGGGGCTGTGCCTCCCGGCTGTAGTTTTTCCAGTCCACCACCACCTGGGGATTCACCTGGAGCAGTTCCTGGATGCGCCGGGCGAGGCCGGGCTCCTTCCCTTCCAGGGGTTCCCGGCAGGCTTCCAGGAGGCAGAAGAGTTCGTAGTCTTCCAGGCCATCCGTCAGCACCTCCAGTCGGGTGGAGGAGAGGGGTGTTCCGGAGGGGTCGGGATAGAGGAAATTGCCGTCTCCGTTGCTGACGTCATTGAAGACCGCCCCGGTGGCCCAGGGATTGCGGCGCCCCCACCAGTTCACGGACCAGTAGAGGATGCCATCCAGGTTGTGCTTCCAGGTCTGCCAGATCCAGGAGCGTCCCTCCACGATGGGGGAGTCGATCCAGACATTGGGGAG
>JAEDNB010000172.1 GCA_016302725.1 Lentisphaeria bacterium | reverse complement strand
TCCCGGGCGCGGCGGACGGTCTCCTTGATGACGGCGGGGGGGCAGGTGCCGCTGGCGTCCTTGAAGCAGAGGGAGTCGAAGTGCATCCCGCTTTCCAGGATCTTCTCCAGGATTCCGGTGTAGAACTTGGGGCTGTGTGCCTCGGTCTCCATGTTGGGGGGCAGCCCCATCATGGTGATGGTGGTCTGGTGCTTCAGGCCGGCCTTGTGGATGCACTCGCCGCTATAGCTGATATTGCGGATGTCGTTGAGGGCGTCGAAGTTGCGGATGGTGGTCATGCCGTGTTTCTTGAACATCCTGGCATGGAGGTCGATGATGTCGCTGGACTGGCTGGAGAGGCCCACCACGTTGACGCCCCGGGCGAGGGTCTGCAGTTCCACCTCTTCGCCCACGGTCTTGCGGAAGGTATCCATCATCTCGAAGGCGTTTTCCCCGCAGTAGAAGAAGGGGCTCTGGAACCGTGCGCCGCCGCCCACCTCCAGGTGTTTCCAGCCGGCCTCAACGGCGGCTTCCAGCGCAGGCAGGAAGTCCTTGGAGACCACGCGGGCTCCGATGACAGACTGGAAGCCGTCACGGAAGGAGGTGTCGAGGAAGCGAATCTTTTTCATGTTGGGGGAATCTCCTTGAGAGGTAAGGGGGTTGTGGGAAGAGAGGAGGCTTTGATTGGAAAGGGGGGCGGACTAGAGGCGTCCGGTGCTCTTCAGGGCGGCGGCGATGACGGCCACGGAGAGGGCGTCGTCGCTCTTGGGGGCGGCCGGCTTCTTGGTGGTCTTGACGGGCTCGGGGAGGAGATAGGCGAAGCGTCCCGCGATTTTGGCAAACAGGTTGGTGATCAGCACCTGGATGCAGAGGAAGACGAAGACGAAGCCCATGCCGAATAGCATGATGATGGCTGCACTTGTGAACATAAGCCGGGCGATCCTTTATCGTTCAGGGGGAATGGGTTGGGGAAAAGGGGGTGGAAGCCGCCCGGGGCGGGGGCGTCCAGGGTGGGGGCGGCTTTTCGGGCAAGGCAACAATATATTCCCCCCGACTGGGTTTTTGCCTCCTTTCCCCCCTGCGGCGGGGAAAAAACCGGTGGGGGAGGGGGGTCAATAGGAGTCCAGTCCCCGGCGCATGTCCGCCTCGGGGGCTTCCTGTCCGGTCCAGAGGCGGAAGCTTTCCATCCCCTGCTGGAGGAGCATCTCCCGTCCGTCGCAGACGGGATTTCCCTTGGCCTGGAGGGCGTTCCGGAAGGCGGAGGGGGTGTAGACGAAATCGAAGACGGGGAGGTCTGGGGGGATGGCGTCTGGGGGGATGGGCATGGGGTCTCCCTGATGGAGTCCCAGGGAGGTGCATGGGAAGAGGATGTCGCAGGCGGAGACGGCCTGGGGGGCCTGGTCGAGGGGGAGGGCGTGCACTTGGCAGCCGGGGGCGTTTTGGCGGATGCGTTCCGCCAGTTCCCGGGCCTTTTCCAGGGTTCGGTTGGCCAGGTAGATTTCCCTGGCCCCGTGGCGGGCGGCATACATGGCCGCCGCCTGTGCGGCGCCTCCCGCCCCCAGGTAGAGCTGCCGTGCGGGGGCTTCCCGGAAGCCGAAGTCATGTTCCAGCGCCCGCGCCACCCCGATGCCGTCGGTGGAGTAGCCGTAGGTCCTGCCCTCCCGCACCACCACGGTGTTGACGCTGCGGGCGGCCCGCGCCTCCTCGCCGGCCACCTCGTGACAGGCCGCATACATCCTCTCCTTGTGGGGGACGGTCACATTCCAGCCCACAAATCCCCGGGCGGGCAGGGCGGCCACCTGCTCCGGGAATTCCCCCGGGGGGATGGCCAGGCATTCGTAGGTGGCCTGGATGCCCAGGGCCTGGAAGCCGGCCAACTGCATGCGCGGGGAGCGGGAATGGCCCACGGGCCATCCCAGAAGTGCGTATTTCTGCATATGCTCTGAAAAGTCTTGCCGAAAGTGGGGGTGGGGCTTGGCCGGGGGCGCTAGGCGCCCAGGATTTCCCTGGCCCGTTGGATGTCCCTTTGGATTTGCTCGGCCAGAAGGCGGGGGGAGGGGAAGCGGCGGCTTTCCCGCAGGAAGCCAACGGGGCGCACGGAGATTCTCTTTCCATAGAGGTCGCCCTGGAATTGGAAGAGATGGAGTTCCACGATGGGGTGGCCGTTGCCCTCGCCCCGCAAGGTAGGCGCCTCCCCCACGTAGACGATGCCGGGGATGGGGTCCGTCCCCTCCCAGGAGGTCCAGGCCGCATAGACCCCGGCGGGGGGCAGTTGGAGATGGTCGTCAGCCAGGTTGGCCGTGGGGCAGTCCAGGGTGCGGCTGGCTTCCCCCATGCCGTGGACCACCTCTCCCTCCAGGGTGAAGGGGCGCCCCAGAAGCGCCTGCGCCAGGGGGAAGTCCCCCCGGGCGATGGCCTGGCGAATCCGTGTGCTGGAGATTCTCTCCCCCTGGTGGAGGAGGGGGGGGACCCCCACGACGCGAATCCGGCGTTCCCCCGCCAGGCTGCGCAGCGTCTCCAGGTCTCCCTGGTTGCCCGCGCCGAAGCGCCAGTCCTCGCCGACGCAGACCAGGGGGACCTGGAGGGCGGGATTGGCCAGAAGGCGCCCCTCCCAGAATTCCCGGGGGGTGAGGGCGGCCAGTTCCCGGGTGAAGGGGACGCAGACCACCTTCTCCATGCCGGCGGCCCGAAGAAGGCGGGTTTTTTCCGCCAGGGAGGTCAGAAGGGGAGGGGGGGCCTGGGGCTGGAGGAGCCGGCGGGGAGGCGGGTCGAAGAAGAGGGCGACGGGGAGCGCCTCCTGGGCGCGCGCTTCCTGGAGCAGGGTGGAAAGCACCCTCTGGTGCCCCCGGTGGACGCCGTCGAAGACGCCCATGGCCAGGGCGACGCGCCCCTGGAGGCTTTCCAGGGAATCCAGATGCGGGGGGGGGAGGGGAGGCATGGGCGGGGCGGGATTTACGCCGGAAGCGGGGAGAGGTGCCCTTGCAGCGCCTCCAGGTCCCAGGTGCGGATTTCCTCCACGGGGAAGGCGTCCTTCACCTCGTGGTCGCCGCTGCGCAGGCGGCGCAGGGCGCGCAGATGCCCTCCGCAGCCCGCCTTTCGCGCCAGGTCAGCCCCCAGGGTGCGGATATAGGTCCCCTTGGAGCACTCCACCACGAAGTCCACCTCGGGAGGGCGGAAATTCTCCAGGCGGAAGGCGTGAATGGAGACGGGCCTGGGGGGGCGTTCCACCACCTGTCCCTTCCTGGCCAGTTTATAGAGGGGCTGGCCATTGACCTTGATGGCGGAGTGCATGGGGGGGCGCTGGAGGCCCTCCCCCAGGAAGGAGTCGGCCAGGGCCTGGAGCCCTTCCAAGGTCAGGGACTCCGGCAGGGGGGCGGTGCGGACCACCTTGCCCGTCAAGTCCTCGGTTTCGGTCTCCTCTCCCAGGCGCAGGGTGCCGCAATAGGTCTTTTCCTGGGCCATGAGGGTGTCTTGCAGGCGGGTGGCCTTGCCCAGCAGCACCACCAGAAGTCCGGTGGCGAAGGGGTCCAGGGTGCCGCAATGCCCTGTCTTGTCCAGGTGGAATTGCCTGCGGATGAGATTGACCACGTCGAAGCTGGTCCATTCCGCCGGCTTATCCACCAGCAGGATGCCATCCACGTGATTGGCGTCTTTTCGGTTCATGGGTGGGGTTCGGGGGCGTCTGGCGCCGTCCCTTCCGGGGCCTGGGGAGCCTCCTTCCCGGGGGCGTCGGGGGCTTCCGCCTGGGCGGGCGGGGGTTCCAGGGTGATTCTCCCCAGTCCGCCGGAGCGGAATTGCTTCAGGAGGGCGGCGGCGGCCTTGGGGAGGGAGGGTTCCCCTCCGTTGGAGAGCATGCCCCGCCGGCGGGCCAGGGCCTCCAGGATTTCCTGGGGGCTGTCGGGGACTTTGGGGAGTCCCAGGGGGGCGAGGGGGTCCCGGATGGGGAGGGAGCGCAGGCGTTCCAGGAGGAAGGTGGCGGTGAGGATGGGGTCCGTGGAGCCGTCGGGGATGTTGCCCAGGATGGTGAGGAGCAGTTCCTGCGCCTTGTCCCGCAGTTGGGGCCAGAGGACGCCGGGGGTGTCCAGGAGTTCCACCTCCCCGCCCGCCAGGGTGACCCACTGGTTGGAGCGGGTGACGCCGGGCTTGTCCGCCACCTTGGCCACGTTCCTCTCCTTCAGGCGGTTGACCAGGGTGGACTTGCCGATGTTGGGGATGCCCACGACCATCATGCGGACGGGCCGGAGAAGGGGGCGTGTGGCGCCCCGCCGCCGGCGCTGCTCCAGGGCGAAGTCCCTCCACTGGCGCACCAGGGCCTCCGGCTTCCGCAGCCGGCTGGCGTCCAGGAGGAGGAGTTCCTCCCCCCGGGCGGCGAAGGCCTCCTTCCAGCGGCGGCTGATGAAGGGGGCGGCCAGGTCCGCCTTGTTGGCCACCAGGAGCCTGGGGCGCTGGATGAGGCGCTGTTCCAGGCGTGGGTTGCGGGTGGCCATGGGCGCCCGGGCGTCCACCAGGAGCAC
>JAEDNB010000008.1 GCA_016302725.1 Lentisphaeria bacterium | reverse complement strand
TTCTGCGGCAAAAAAGCGGGTGTATGGGAACCGTGGGGATGGAATGGGGTTCTAACCCGGCGTCTAGTTGGCTTTTCCCTTGTTCGAGTCTTGTTTTCAGGAGGAGGATTTTTGTTTTTATGGAGATGACGGGTATGAAGCGTGCGGGCCTGTGCCTATGGCTGGTGTTTTTGTCCTTGCCGTTTTTTGGGTTGTGGGCCAAGGAGGAGGAGATGGAGAAGAAAGGTCGTCCCTTGCATTATCTTTCCACGGACAAGCAGTACTACCATCCAGGGGAGCGGGTGTATATGCGGGACGTGGTGTTGGATGGCATGACCAACTATCCATTGGCGGAGTTCATGGGGGAGGCCCTGCGGTTCCAGTGGAAGATTACGGGGCCTCGCCAGGAGGAGGTGGCCTCCGGGGAGATGCGCTATGAGTCTTCCGTGGGGGGCATGAGCTGGTCCATTCCCCTGGGGGCGCCGGGCGGGGTGTATCGTCTCCGTGTCTATGACGGGGAGGGGAAGGGTGCTCCGGCGGAGCGGACCTTCGAGGTGCGCCAGTACCGGGTGCCGTTGCTTCGCTCCCAGATTGCCTTTGCCCGCCGGGGATACCTGCCCGGGGAGGAGGTGGTGGCGGTGCTTTCCTGCGTGCGGGCCGATGGAGGCGCCCTGGAGGCGCCCCGGGTTTCCGCCAGCGTCCTGGTGGACGGGAAACTGGTTTTCCGGCAGGAGGGGCTTCCCTGGGAGAACGGGGGCTCCCGCGTGGCCTTTGCGTTGCCGGAGGAAATGGCGGAGGGGGATGGCGCGTTGAATTTCACCATTGAGGACGGAGGGATTCTGGAGACCGCCTCGAAATCCATCCCCATTCTCCTTTCCCGGGAGGAGGTGCATTTTTACCCCGAGGGGGGCGACCTGGTTCTGGGGGTGCCCAACCGGGTGTATGTGGAGGCGCTTCAGCGGAACGGCAAAGGCGCGGACATCCGGGGGAGCCTGAAGGACGAACAGGGGCAGGAGGTCTGCCCCTACCAGTCCGTCTTCGAGGGGCGGGGCATCCTGGAGTTCACTCCCGAGGCCGGCCGGCGCTATCACCTGGAGGTCCCCGCCCCCCGCGGCGGGGAGGCGCGGCGGATTCCCCTGCCCGAGGCGGTGGCGGGAAGCGCCCTGCGGGCGAAGGCGGAGGCCTATCCCTTTGGGGAAAAACTGGTGGTGGAGGTGAAGAGCAGCCCCGGGGCAACCCGGCGCCCGGGCAGCCTTGTCCTGCGGAAGCGGGAAAAGGAGATCTGCCGCCTTCCCCTGGGCCAGGAGCCCGACGGCCTTTGGGAGTTGACCGCAGGGGAAGAGGAGGGCGTGCTGGTGGCCACCCTCTATGCGACGGATGACACCCCCCTGGCGGAACGCCTCCTTTTCCGCCTGCCGAAGGAACAGGTCAACCTGGAGGTCCTGGGGCTGGAGGAGGCACGGGTGCCCGGGCAGAAGGTGACCTTGAAGGTGCGCTCCACGGATGGGGGCGGAAAGCCCGTTTCCGCCCAGGTGGGGCTCTGTGTCACCGACGCCTCGGTGGAGGCCATGGTGGACCGGCGCGATGCCGCCCCCCGCCTGCCGGTCATGGTCTTTCTGGAAAACGAGGTCCTTTCCTTGACGGACGCGGAGGAGTATCTCCGGCTGGACACCCCGGCCGCCCGGCAACGCCTGGACTTGCTTCTGGGCACCCAGGGATGGCGACGCTTTGTCTTCCAACGGCAGGAGGAAATCCGGAATGCTTATCCCGATGCCTTGATGCGAATCCTGGCGCCGACTGTGGAACTGGTGCGGGCGGTCCCCTACCGCCGCTTTGCCTTCTTCAAGAACATGAGGGTGGAGGACGCCCCCATGGAACTCATGGCCGTGGAGGAAGACGGGATGGCCATGGTGGCCATGGCCGGGGCCGTCAACCGCAAGCCGCCCGCCGCGGCGCCTGCGCCGGTGATGGACGCCAAGGGGGAAATGGCCCGGGCCAAGATCGCCCTCCTCCCCGCCCCCGGGCCAGGGGAAGACGGCAAGGACGGGAAGTGGGTGCGGGAATATGCCCACAAGGCGCGGGAAGGGCGCCGTCCCGGGGACCGGGCCGATTTCACGGAGACGGTCTACTGGGCCGCCAATGTGACCACGGATCCCCGCACCGGGCTGGCGGAGTTCTCCTTTGCCCTTCCGGATACCATCGGGGCCTTCCGCGTGACGGGGGACGCCTTCTGCGGAAATGGCTCCCTGGGCGCGTTCACCGGGGAGTTGCGCTGTGTGCAGCCTTTCTATGGGGAGGTGAAACTGCCCCTCTTTCTCTCCACCGGGGACCAGGCGCTTCTGCCCATCACCCTGGTGAATGCCACCCAGGAGGAGTTGGCGGGCGTGAATCTGTCGGTGGAGGTGGGCGACACGCTCCGCCTTCTGGAGAAGGCGCCTTCCGGGATGTCTCCCCTGGCGCCCGGGGAAAGGCGCGGGCTGCTGCTGCCGGTGGAGGCGCTGAAGGCCGGCGAGGCCAAGGTTGTGCTCCGGGCCATGGCAGGCGGCCACCAGGATGTGGTGACCCGCACCCTCCAGGTGCGCTCCCCCCTCTTCCCCCTGGAAATCGCCGGCGGGGCGCGGCTCTCCGCCGGACAGCCCCTGAAATTGCGCTTCCTGGTGCCCGACAATGTGGAGAATGGGAGCCAACGGGTGACCGCGCAGGTGTATACCTCCCCCGCCGCTACCATGGAGGCCGCCCTCAATGCGCTTCTGCGGCAGCCCCATGGCTGCTTTGAACAGACCAGTTCCACAAACTACCCCCTGGTGATGGCCCAGCAATATTTCATGAGCCATGCAGGATGCGATCCCCAGACCATCGCCCGGGCACAGTCCCTGCTGGACGAGGGCTACCAGAAACTGGTTTCCTTCCAGTGCGAAAAGAAGGGATACGAGTGGTTTGGCAAGGACCCCGGCCACGAGGCCCTCTCCGCCTATGGGCTGATGGAGTTCGCCGACATGGCAAAGGTGATGCCCGTGGACGAGGCCATGGTGGCGGATACCCGCCGCTGGCTCCTGGAACGCCGGGATGGCCAGGGGGGATTCCAACGGAATGAGAAGGCTCTGGATTCCTTCGGGCGCGCCCCCAAGGAGACCACGGACGCCTACATCCTCTGGGCACTCCTGGAAAGCGGCGAAAATCCCCAGCAACTGGAGAAGGAAATCCAGCAGGTGGCCGAAATGGCGAAAAAGGCCAATGACGACTATCTGAAGGGGCTGGCCGCCAACATCCTCTGGCTGGCAAAGCGCCCCGGGGAGGCCCGGGAGTTCGCGCTGACCCTGGCAAGGCACCAGCAGGAGGACGGCACCCTGAAGGAAGCCGGCTCCACCATCACCTGCTCCCGGGGAATCTCCCAGACCCTGGAATGCGCCTCCCTGGCGGCCCTGGCCTGGATCCGCTGCGGCGAGGAGTTCATCGCCCCCGTGGAGAAAACCATGGCCATGCTGGCGGAATCCTGCCGGAACGGCAAGTTCGGCTCCACCCAGTCCACGGTCCTTGTGCTGAAGGCCATCAACGCCTATGACGCCGCCTTTGCCCGCCCCAAGGGGGCCGGCTCCGTGCAACTCTGGCTGGACGGCCAGCCCATGGGGGAAGCCGTTGCCTTTGGCAAGGAGAGCCAGGGGATTTTGTCGCTGCCGGACTGCGGCCTGGGGCTGACCCCCGGGGAGCATCTGCTGGAAATCCGTCTACAGGGGGAGGGGGAACTGAATTCCTCGCTGCTGGTGGAGGCCATGACCCCCCTGGCGCAATCCACCTCCCCCCTGGCCTTCTCCACGTCCCTGGACCGCCAGGAGGCCGTGGAGGGAGAGCCCCTTTCCCTTCTGGTGACCCTGGGGAATCCGACCCAGGAGGAGGTTTCCATGCCCGTGGCGGTGGTGCCGGTCCCCGGGGGGCTGGAACCCCGCCAGGACCAGTTGAAGGAACTGGTGGACGCGGGACGGATTGCCGCCTTCGAGGTGCAGGGGCAGGAGGTGGTCCTCTACTGGAGGGGGCTGCGTCCCGGCGAGGAGGTGCAAGTGCCCCTCTCCGTGACGGCGGCCATCCCCGGGGAATATACGGGGGCGGCTTCCCGGGCCTACGCCTACTATGACGACCTGCGCAAGGGATACCAGCCTGGCGTCAAGGTCAAGGTGGCCCCTCGGAAACGGTAGGGGCGGAGCGCCGGGGGGAAAAACGAACTTGCCCAGGCGTCTGGCGGGGCGGGCCAGGCGTCTGGGCAGGGGGAGAGTTCCGTTTTTTGGGGGGGATTTACCGGGGGAGGGGGAAGTCCTCCCATTTGAGGGGGAGGGGCTGCCCATCGATGGTCCACTGCTCCGGGAAGGTGTTTTCCAGCCAGTCGACGGGGATGGCCTGGACATTGCCGATGGAGGCGCTGGCGAAGGCGCGGGACAGTTCCCGAAAGGCCTTTGCCGTAAGGGGGCACTGCTCGTGGAGGGAGACGAAGAAGGCGGTGGAGGAGTGGGAGAAGAGGAGCGCCGCGCACTGGAGCCCTTTCCATCCCAGGGCGGGGCTGAGTTCCAGGGGGCCGGGGTCCAGGGTGTAGTACGTCCCGTTCTGGCAAAGCCGGAAGGCCAGGGCGTTGATGCGCCGGTGGAGATTAAGGCTGGGGGCGAAGGGGGAATCCTGGCTGGTGTTCCGGGAGATGCGGCAGAGATGGAGGAGTCCGGCGGCCAGGGTGGAGGGGAGGTCTTCCCCATAGAGGAGCATGTCTCCCATGGAATGCCGGAGGGCGCGGTAGAAGTCGACCAGGAGTTCGGCGTTGGTCTTTTCCCGTCTGGCGAAGGCCCAGGTTTCCGGGGCGCAGGTGGGGGTGTGGAAGAGCCCGTGGAGGGCGTCTTCGGTGGTGGAGACATGGCGCAGGAGCTCAAAGCCCTGGTCGGCGCACTGGCGCACTTGGCGCTGCATCTCCTCCAGCACCTGGGGGAGGGAGAGGTCGAGGCAGTCGGGAAAGGCCGCCTGGTGCCATTCCCGGGGGAGGCGCCCCGCCGGGTCGTGGAGGAGCCGTCGGGTCAGGGCCGGGCGCACTCCCCGCCGGGGCAGTTCCCCGGCCGCCAGGGAGAGCTCCTCTTCCCTGTCCTCCCAGCCCGCGTCCAAAATTTGGAAGGGGCGGTTGGTCAGCCCGTTGCAGGCCAGGGCCAGGGTGTCGCACTCCTCCAGGAGGTGCTTCCGGTCCCTGGCGGGCTCCCCGGTGGGCTTGGTGATGAGCCCGTAGACGGGGAGGTTGGGAAAGAGGGGTTCCGGGGAGAGGAGGGAGCAGAAGCGCCGCGCCGCCGCCATGGGGGGGCGCTCGTAGCGGCAGAAGAGGATGGTGGCCACGTCCAGCACCCGTCCGGCCAGCTGGACCCCGCTTGTGCCGTTGCGCACATCCAGGTGCAGGGAAATGCCCCGGGGGGTGACGTTCCAGGCGGCGAAGGCGGCGCATTGGGCCATGACGCCCAGGGCGACGGTCTCCTCGCTGCCCCGCAGGAGGACATACCAGGGGAAGAGGCGGAGGGGGTCCATGGTCCTCCACTGGAAGTTTCCTCTTCCTGCGCACCAGTCGTCCCCCAGGAAGAGGAGATGGGGGGCCATGGGGTGTTTCCAGGTGCATCGGATGGCCTTGATGGCGCTCTTTTCCGCCACGGCCATGAGTTTCAGGGAGGGATGCCCGTCCTGGTCCAAATGCACCTGGAGTTCCACCGCCATGTCCCGGTGGGTCATGATGTTCTGGACCTTGGTGAAGAGATGCCCGCCGCCCTCGTACTCCAGCCAGATTTGGGAGGGGCAGAGATCCTGGGGAAGGAACTGGGCGTGGAGGATTTGCATGTCGTCGTTCAGGGGAGGTGGGTGGGAAGGACCAGCTCGGCGACGGCCTCGGCGGCCTCAAGGGGCTTTCCCTGCAGCCGGGTGTTGCCATATCTCCGCTGGCAATCCAGGACGATGGCCCATTGCTCCGGGGGGAGGGGGGATTTCAGGGCAATGGCGTAGGCTGCCTGGGGGGGGAGGGGCGCCTGGAAATCCAGTTTGAGCCATTGGGCGGAGCGTTCCTTGTGCCAGGAGGCCTGGGCGGGAAGTGGGGTCCCGTTCAATTGCAGGGTTGACGGGGAGGAGGCACCGCACCAGGAGGGTCTGGGGGCGCGGTTCCTCCGACTGGAGTTCCCGGGGGGGGAGAAGCGCTTCTCCAGTTGGAGGACGGGGTCGGCGACGGGCAGGGGGTCGCTCCCTCCGAAGCCCAGGGGGCCGTGGTCATAGAGGACTCTCTCCTGGGGGAAGGAGAGGGCCAGCCCCTGGGGATGGAGCCACCGCTGGACGGCGGGCATTAGGGCGTAGCAGTATCCGTCGTGGGCGAAGTTGACCAGATAGAAGGAGAGGAGGAAGAGGAAAACCAGGCGGAAGAAGGGGGCGCGGTTGGCGGCCCAGGGAATCAGGAGGTTGGTCCGGGGCTTCATGAGGTGCCACAGGCGCATGGCGAAACCGGCGGCCAGCACCGAGAGGAGGGGGAGGAAGCCGACGCGGAAGCGAGCCAGCAGGTAGAAGGCGGCGGTGGCGAACCAGAAGGCGAAGGCCAGCCAGAGGAGGGCCGCCCGCTGCAGCTTTCGGCGCTGGCGGAGTTCCAGGAGGAATCCCGCCAGTCCCAGGGCCCCCAGGAAGGCCCAGGGCAGGAGGAGGGGGAAGCCCAGGAGTGCGCTCTTTTTGCCCTCCCGCTCCAGGGAGACGTTGTTGGGGATTTCCTGGTGGTCCCAGAAGAGCAGGAGCGCCCGGCCCTTCAATTCCAGGAAGGAGAGGGGTTCCCGGAAGGCCCAGCGGAGGATTTGGCGGGGGATGGGGGCGCCCCCTTGCTCCTCCTCCTGGGTCCAGGCATAGTAGGTCCGGGGATATTCCAGGCCGCCGGCGGGAGCCTCCGGGGAGTTGCCCAGGGCGAGCACCTTTCCGCCCGCCACGGACGCCCCGGAGAGCTTTCCGGTGGCGCGGCTGTTGTGGATGGCGTAGGGCAGGATGGGGAGGAGCAGGCAGAGGAGCATCGCGCCCAGGGCGGGCAGGGCTTTCCCGGGGGCGGCGCGTCCCCGCCAGAGGAGCAGGAGGATGAGCCCGGGAATCCAGAGGAGGGCGTTCCCCCGGGTGAGGAGGGCTCCGGCGCAGGCGAGTCCCAGGGCGGCGGCGCGCAGGGGGGTGGGCTTCTCCATCAGGCGGACGGCGCAGTAGAGGGCGAGGGCGGTCCAGAAGGAGAGGCAGACTTCCAGGAGGAGGAAGGGGGTGTAGAAGAGATGGAGGCGGGAGAGGGCCAGGAAGAGGGCGGCGAGGCATCCGGCCTTGCGTCCATAGAGCCGTTCCGCCGCCAGTCCCGTGAGGAGGCAGGCGGCCGTGCCGACCAGGGCCTGGAGAATCATGGGGGGCCAGGGGCTGCCGTCCGGGGAGAAGAGGTAGGCGAAGGGGAGGAAGAGGGTGTAGTAGAAGGGCTGGTAGTCGAAGACCCTGGGCCACTCCCCATGGAGGACTCCCAGGGCCAGCCTGCGGTAGGTCTCCATGTCCGTCACTTCCGAGGGATGCTGGACGGCGGGGGTGTCGGCCAATTCGGCGCAGACCCAGAGCCGCAGGAGCAGGGCCAGCAGGCAGGTCAGCCCCAGGAACAGGAGGGCGCGCCGGCTCCGGGAGGCGGGCGGCTGGGCTTGGCGGCTGGGCTTGGCGGGGGAGGGGCGGGAAGTCATGGCCTGGCCTGGGAAAGGGAGGGAAAGGCCTGGGACTGGGGAAAGTCGGCGGCCACGGGGGAAAGCGGTTCAATCCTCTGGAAGAGCCTTTCCCGGGAGGTCTTCAGGATGAGGCGGAGCCCCTGGGGCTCCAGGGAGGCGTAATGATAGGTGACCCGGTATCCGTTTTCCAGGAACTCCCGGCTTCCGAAGAAATTGGCCTTGCCCGGCGGGAAGAGGTCCTGGCAGATGGTATGGATGGGCGGGGAGATGTGCTCCTCCGGGACGGCGGCGGGGACGGGGTTGAGCCGGTCTTCGGGAAGGAGGGGGTTCCACTGGCGGTGGAGGAGTTTCCTGCCCTTCCGGGTGACCAGCCAGTATTCCAGTTCGTAGTCCTGGGCCTCCTCGCTCTCCCGGATGAAATGCTCGAAGGCCTCGATTTTCATCTTCAGGGAGCATGCACCCAGGAAGGTCCCCTCCTTCCCGATGATGGGGACGGTGCAGTTCAGCACCAGGAAGCCCGTGGTGTCGTCCAGGTAGGGCAGTCCCAGGGTGGGGGAGTAGTTTCTGGCGGCGGCGTTCTCCCTGGCTTGCCGATACCAGGGCCGGTCGTGGTTGTCGTAGGTGGAGGCGTAGGCGTTGTGGCCGGGATAGCAGAGTTGGAGATGGCTTGCCTCCGTGGCGATGTAGGCCTGGAGGATGGGCATTCCCAGGTCCGCGCATTTCTTCCCCAGGACCTGGTAGGAGAGGTCGGGGGGCAGCGCCAGGGAGGGCTGCTCCGAGGCCAGCACCAGATGCCGGAGGAGGGGGGTGAGGGGCTTGAGCTGCTCCACCTCCCGCCGGGCGGCGGCGGGATCCTGGCCGGGGGGCTGGAAATAGGTGCAGAAATCCAGGCCGATGTTCCGCTCCAAGGCGGCGGAGTAGACGGAGCGCCCCTGGGGAAACTCCGGCACCCCGTAGACGGGCAGGGCGGTGCGCACCTCTCCCACGGGGGGATGGCGGAGGCAGGCGGAGGCCTGGAGGGCGATGAACTGGAGGTGGTCGGAGTAGGATTGCAGCCGGTTCCCCAGACGCTGGGCACGGCTGCAGTTGGCGTCGGTGACCGAGTTCACCATCGCCTCGTATTGGCGCTCCAGGTTCTCCTGCTGGAGGCTCTTCATCGCGTCCTGGGTCAGCCGGATGTTGGCCAGGTTGTGCTTCTCCTGCTTCTGGATGGAGCGCAGGGAGACCAGGAGGGCGCTGATCCAGCTGGCCAGCGCCAGGATGATCACCAGGGTGACGTGGTGGCGCAGGTAGCGGAGGAACCAGCGGGGGAAGGAGTCGGGGAGGACTTCCGTCTCCTCGTCGTTGAGATACCGCTGCAGGTCGTCGGTCAGCTCCTGGACAGTCTGGTAGCGGTCGCTGGGGTCGTAGGCGCAGGCCTTGTCGATGATGGCCACCAAATCCTTCTTGATGCGGTATCCAAAGCGGTGCTCCACGGGGGTGCGGTCGCCGGAGCGCACCTGGCGCACCACCTCCTTGATGGACCTGCCGTCGTAGCCGGGGCGCAGGGTGACGATTTCAAAGAGAATCAGCCCCAGGGCGAAGATGTCCGCCCGTTCATCCCGGGGGACTCCCGCGTAGGCCTCGGGGGGGATGAAGCGGGGGGTGCCGTCCAACTTGATCTTCCCCCCGGGGGGCGGGGCGTCCTGGTTCTTGTGGATGACCCTGGCCAGCCCCCAGTCCATGACGAAGACCTCCCCGTATTTTCCCAGCATGATGTTGTCGGGCTTCAGGTCGCAGTGGATGATGTGCCGGTTGTGGGCGTAGCTGATGGCCTCGCAGACCTTGAGGAAGATGGCCAGGTCCCCCTTCACCCGGGTGTTGAAGCGCCACTGGCTGGAAGCCCCCCTGGCGTATCCCTGCTCCACCTTGTCCAGGTGCTCGTGGAGGGTCTCCCCCTGGAGGAGTTTCATGCTCAAGTGCAAGCCCTCCTGGTCATCCTGCATGAGGGCGTAGATGGGGACGACGGAGGGGTGGTCCAACTGGGCGGTGATGAGGGCCTCCTGGAGGAAATTCTTCCGGATGGCCTCCCGGTTCAGCAGTTCGGGGCGGAGGGACTTGACGGCCACGATGCGCCGCAGGGCCTTGTCCCGGGCCTTGGAGACGATGCCCTGCCCCCCCTTGGCGAATTTCCGGAGGATTTCGTATCGTGCGTCCAGTTGCGGGAGGGTGGGGTCTTCGGTCAGTTCGTCCAGGTTGAGTTCGGGGAGGGAGTCCCCCTTTTCCTCGTGCTTCAGGGAGAGGTCGGTGGAGGAATCCGCTTCGGGGGGGTTGAGTTTGTTCTGGACGAAGAGGATGACGGTCTTGAGGTGTCCCTGGAAGCCGCCCTGCCCGGGATTTTCCGGAGTCTGTCCGGCGGGGAGGAACTCCCTGGTCTCCTCCCGGTCCACCTGTGTGGAGGGGGCCCGTCTTCTTCCCCGGGCCTGCTTTGCGGCCTGCTCGGCGGCGGCCATCTCCTCGGGGGAGAGGGCGCGGGTGACATCACGGTCCTTGCGGCTCTCCCCGTCCAGGATGGTGGCGGTGCGGTAGATTTCCTCGGTCTGGGTCAGGCACTGGGTCTGGTTGATGGCCTCCTGGAGTTCCCCGTCTTCTTCCTTGAGGGTGCGGTTCATCTCCTCCACGACCTTTTCCCGGAGTTTCAGGGAATCTTTCTCTTTTCCTGTCTTGGCCATGATGGTGGCGCGGTGGGGCGGGGCTAGTGCTGGAGGAGGACGGCGGTCTCGAAATGGGCGGTGCGTGGGAACATGTCGAAGAGGCCCAGTTTCTTCAAGGAGTATCCCCCTGTGGTGACCAGGTATTTCAGGTCCCTGGCCAAGGTGGCGGGGTTGCAGGAGACATAGAGGACCCAGGCGGGCATATCCCTGGCCAGGCATTGGAGCACCTTTTCCTGGCATCCTGTGCGGGGGGGGTCCAGCACCACCAGGGTGGAGGCGGCGGGATACTTGGGGAGGCGCTTGGGCAGGGCCTGCTCCGTGGGCTCCGTGAGAATCTGGCATCCCCGCATCAGCTGCTGGAGATTGTATTCCGCGGCCTCCGTGGCGGCCCGGTCGTTTTCCATGAGGAGGCGTTCCCGGAAGGGGTGGGTGAGGGCGCAGGAGAAGGTGCCCACGCCGCAATAGGCGTCGACCAGGGTCTCCGCGGGCAGGGGGGCGATCCACTGGTCCACCGTCTGGAGGAGGCGGGTGGCCACGGGGGGATTGACCTGCCAGAAGGAACCCACGGGCACCCGGAAGGGGACGCCGGCCAACTCCTCATGGAGCCATCCCAGGCGGGTGGGGGAGAAGCCGAAGTAGAATTTCACCTCCCCCTGGGAATCCACACGCAGGGTGAGGGCCGCCGGGCCGTGGGGCTTTTTCCGGCGGGCGTTGGCCTTCCCCCAGTCGCTTTTCACGGCGGCGGGAATCGTCTTGTTCAGGGCAGGATGGGCCAGGCGGCATCCGTTGATGCGGAGGAAGGAGGTGTTGTCCAGGGCAAAATATCCGTAGTCCGCCTGCTGGGGGGCTCCCTCCTCGGTGCGGTGCGCCTGGGCTTCCAGGCGCAACTTGTTGCGGTATCCGTATTCCTGGGGGGAGGGGACGGCGCACTCCAGGGGAGGGAGGTCCTTCATGCCCCCCAGGCGCCGGAGCACCTCCCCCAACTGCTTCACCTTGGCCTGGAATTCCGCCTGGTAGGACAGGTGCTGATACTGGCAACCTCCGCACTGCCCGTAGTGGGGGCAGGGGGGCGCCGTCCGCCCCTCCCCGGGCACAAGGACCTGGAGAATCCGGCCCCGGGCGAAATTCTTGCGGACCGAGGTGATTTCCACCAGGAGCTGGTCGCCCACGGCGGAGAAGGGGACGAAGACGACGCCCTGGTCTGTTCTGCCGACGCCGTCGCCGCCGAAGGCCAGGTCCTGGATGGTCAGGGTGATTTGGGAACCGCTTTGCATGGAAGGGAAAGGGGGGGAGGGGCCGCGGCGGGCTAGGGCAGTTCCTTCAGGGCCTCCAGGGGAGTGAGGCGGGGTGCGGGGAGCCCTGCATAGGGCCAGGGAAGGGGATAGAGGCGGTGGCAGAGATAGGGGGCGCACTCGGGATGCCCGGCCAGGGCCTCCTCCAGGGGAATCTCCTGGAAGCGGGCTTCCTGCCCCCAGAGGCGGGCGGCCATCTGGCAGAGTTGCCGGAACTCCAGGCGCTGGGGGCCGGCGCAGTCCAGGACGACATTGCGCGCCTCGTGGGCCAGGGGCAGGGAAAGGAGAATGCGGGAGAGGTCGGCGACGGCCAGGGGCTGGACGAGCCAGTGGCCCCCCGAGGGCAGGGGGATGGGCTCCCCTTCCCGCAGGGCCTTCTCCCGCCGATGGAAGGGGGGGAAGTCGTCCAGTGCGCCTTCCAGGCCCAGGAGGAGGGAGAGGCGGAGAATGGTCCAGTGTGGTCCGTCGGGGCAGGCGGGGCTTTGGAGGAACTGGAGTTCCGCCTCCCGGAGCATTCCCCAGCGGGGGGTCTTATCGTCGCAGCAGGGGGTTTCCTGCTGGCGGGTGGGGAAGTCCCTTTCCTGGGGGAGGTAGACCAGGTCCTGGGAGAGGAAGGCCAGGTGCGTGCCGGGGAGGGCCAGCACCTCCAGGTCCTGTCGGGCATGGCGGGGGCAGGTCCCGGCGCAGTCCACGGTCAGGGAGAAACGCGGGGTGTGGTCGTCCCGCCGCAGGAGGGGATGCACCAGGCGGGGGAAGTCGCCTTGGTCCCGGTCCGCCACCAGGCACGCGACGCCCTGGGGAAGGGGGCGTTCCCGGGGCAGGATGAGGGTGGGGTGGTGTCCTGCGGCCAAGGCCAGCCGCGCCAGGGTTTCGGCCAGCCCCGGCTCCTCCCCGGCCAGGAAGAGGATTTCCTGGGGCGGGGTGAGGGAGGGGCACTTTTCCGGGGTGGGGAAGGTCCTGGGGTCCAGGGTGCTTCCCTCCCGCAGGGAGGGGAAGAGGCGGGGCCTGGCGCAGTCGGCCGGGGGCCCCAGGTGGATGTCGCGTATGGGGTCGGTCATGGACAGGCGGGCGTGTCGTCCAGGAAGACGTTGTCAATGAGCCGGGTCTTGCCGATGTAGGCGGCCACGGCCAGCAGGGTGTGCCCGGCGGCGCTTCCGGCAGGGCGGAGGGTGTCCCGGTCCATCAACTCCACATAGTCGATTTTCTCCGCCTGGACGGCCTCCAGTTCCTGGCGCACCAGGCCAGTGAGGGCCTCCGGCCTCCGCTCGCCTGCCTGGAAGGCCTCCTGGGCGCGGAAGAGCCCCCGGGAGAGGGCCAGGGCGCGGACACGCTCCTGGGCGGAGAGATATTTGTTGCGGGAGGAGCGGGCCAGCCCGTCCTCCTCCCGTACCAGGGGGGCGGGAATGATGCGGATGGGGACGTTGAGGTCGCGCACCATGCGCTGGATGACCAGGAGCTGCTGGGCGTCCTTCTTGCCGAAGACCGCCCCGTCCGCCAGGGAGAGATGGAAGAGTTTCAGGCACACTGTGCAGACGCCCCGGAAGTGGATGGGCCGGAAGGCGCCGCAGAGGGTCTGGGAGAGGCTCTCCTCCTGGACCCAGCAGGAGAAGTCGGGGGCGTACATCTCCCCGGGGGAGGGATGGAAGAGGGCGTCCACCCCCTCCTGGCGGCAGAGTTCCGCGTCCCGCTGGAAGTCCCGGGGATACTTGTCCAGGTCTTCCGTGGGGCCGAACTGGGTGGGGTTGACGAAGATGCTGACCACCACGCGGTCTCCGTTGCGCCGTGCCAGGCGGATGAGGGAGAGGTGTCCTTCGTGGAGGTAGCCCATGGTGGGCACCAGGATGATGGTTTCGCCGGCTTTCTTCCAGGCCGCTGCCTGGGCCTGGAGGTCGGCGGGAGAGGTGAGGATTTTCATGGCATGTACGGGGAAAGGGGACAGGGGAGGGGGTGCGGAGGGACGGCGGTGCGTCCCTTCCTTGTCTGGCTATTTTGCGGGCTTTGCGGGCGTCATGGAGACGGAGTGTGCCTGGTCGGGGAAGGTGCCGGAGCGCACTTCCGAGGCGTATTCCCGGATGGCCTGGACCGCAATGTCGTGTACGGAGGCGTAGCGCTTGGCGTGGCGGGGCAGGTATCCGTCCCCCCCGTAGCCCAGCAGGTCCGCCAGCACCTGGACCTGGGCGTCGGTGCCCGCGCCGGCGCCAATGCCCACGGTGGAGGCGCGGACGCTGGCGGTGATTTCCTCCGCCAGTTCCCGGGGGATGCCCTCCAGGACCAGGGCGAAGACCCCGGCCTCGTCCAGGGCGGCGGCGTCTTCCAGGAGAGCCTTGCGCTCCTCCTCGGCCCGTCCGTGGATGCGGTATCCCCCGTCCTTCAGGACGGACTGGGGCAGCAGGCCGATGTGCCCCATGACGGGGATTCCCACTTCCACCAGCCGTCGAATCAGGGGGAGCATGGTGCGCCCCCCTTCCAGCTTCACGGCGTCTGCCCCGCACTCCTTCAGGTAGCGTCCGGCGTTCCTGACGGCCTCGTGGATGTCCAGTTGGTAGGTCATGAAAGGCATGTCCCCCACCACCAGGCATTTGTCCGAGCCCCGGCGCACGGCGGCGGTGTGGGAGAGGGATTCCTCCAGGGTGACGGGGAGGGTGTTGGGATAGCCCAGGACAGTGTTGCCCATGGAGTCTCCCACGAGAATCATCTGGACGCCGGCCTCCTGGGCCCAGCGGGCGGTGGCGGCATCGAAGGCGGTGAGCATGACCGCCTTTTCCCCGCGGGCTTTCATTTCCCGCAGGTGTCGAAGGGTGAATTTCTGTTCCATGTCTGCGTTAGAACTCCTTGCCGAAGTAAAGCTTGTAGATTTCTGCCGCGTCCTTGTCCCCCTCGATGCTGGCGGCCTGGAGAAGAAGCCTTCCCTTTTCCCGGTCTTTGGGGAGGCCTTCTCCGTTGATGTAGCAGAGGGCCACCTGGATCAAGGCGGCGGGGTCCTGGGAGGCCTGGGCCTTCTGCAGCCATTCCTCCCCCTTTGCGGTGTCCCGGGGGAGTCCCTCCTCCCCTTGCAGGAGCAGGATTCCCCACTTTGCCTGGGCCAGGGGAAGTCCGTTTTCCGCTGCCTTGGCGAGCCATTCCCGTGCCCGGGCGGAATCGGCGCGGGTGCCCTCGCCCTGGGCAAAGGCCTGGTAGAGGGCGTACTGTGCCAGGGGTTCCCCCCCCTCTGCCGCCAGCAGGTAGTGCTCGAAGGCGGTGCGGGGATTGGGGGGGACGCCGGTGCCTTCCCGGTAGCAGTTCCCCAGGAGGTATTCCCCCGTGGCGTATTTCGCCTCGGCGCTGATTTTGAACCAGTGGAAGGCCAGGTCGGGATTGGGGGCTGTCCC
The DNA here is from genome assembly GCA_016302725.1 of Lentisphaeria bacterium. Lineage (GTDB taxonomy): Bacteria > Verrucomicrobiota > Lentisphaeria > Oligosphaerales > Oligosphaeraceae > UBA1724. The sequence goes on along the minus strand of JAEDNB010000008.1, from coordinate 7,504 downwards.
CATGCCCTGAAGGTAGCAGGTGCCCAGTTTCGCCTGGGCCTCGGGGTCCCCGTCATGGGCGGCCAGGGTGAGCCACCGGAAGAGTTCCCGGAAATTCCGCTCCACCCCCACCCCTTGCTGGTAGCAGTCCGCCAGGCGCACCTGCGCCCGGACATGCCCTCCCAGGGAGGCCTGGAGGAGATACTCCGCCGCCAGGGCGGTGTCCACCTCCACGCCATAGCCGTTGAGGAGTTGAAGGGCGACCTGGTATTGGCAGGAATGGTCCCCCGCGTCCGCCAGCTGCCGGTAGTACTGGAAGGCCAGTTCCGGATTCCCCCGCTGCTCCGCCAGGACGGCGCACTTCGCCTTGGCCTCGGGGACCCCGTGCCCGGCCGCATACTGATACCACTGGAAGGCCAGCTCCGGATCGGATTTCTTGACCCCGAAGCCGCCATCCAGGCAGATGGCCACATTGTACATAGCCTCCGGGTTCCCATTCTTCGCCGCCTTCACAAACCACCGGTAGGCCTTGGTGAAATCCTGCTTCTCCCCGGCAGCCCCGTCAAAGTAGATTTTCCCCAAGGTCAACTGGGCGTTGGCATTCCCCCGCTCTGCCAACTCCTTCACACGCTCCACGGAAATGGCGTCCTTCTCATCCCCCTCCTTCTTGGGATAGAGCTTCTTCGACCTGTCCCCGTCCGTGGGAATGTATTTCCCATGGGACGGAGGCTCCGGAAGGACCTGCTTGGGAGTGGATTTGCCAAAGGGCCACCACCAGGAGGCCGGCAAGTCGGCGGAGAGCGCCAGAAGCACCAGGAAGAGGAGGAAACGGCAAAGGGAACGCATGGTCCTGAAGGGAAGACGGGGAGAAGGGAGACAGGGCGTGGGATAATGTAACCCCCTGAAGGCGCGAAGGCGGGGATTCCGCCCATTTCTCTGCCTGGGCCGTGCCCCTTTCCCCTCCCGCAGCCCCCTGGCCCATGCGGGTACGCCCGGAGGCACGGGGCGTACGCCATGAGGGCGGGCCATGCCATGCACGACCCGCCCCTCTTTTGCAAAAGGTGGCCTTGTTTGTAATAACTATATTATAATCAATTAGTTATAATCATTCTCCGCAAGCCGTTCCCGGAGGCGGTGGCGGCATTTCCCCCTGGGGATTTTCCTGTGGGGGCTGCCTGTGGGGGCGTCTTCCCTCTGGCGCAGGCCTGGGGGGTCTTCTTTCCCTGCCCGGGGCGATATGCTGGGGGAAAGGGGCATGGAGGTAGAAATCCATTTTCTTTTCCAGGATGTTGTCCCGGTTTTCCTCGATGGCCTGGAGTCGTTTGTTCATCTCCTCCAGCCGTTTTCTCGTCTGGTTTACCAGGAGGTCGACGGTTTCCTCCACCTTTGCCTTCAGTTGCGCCTGGAGGCGTTGGGCCTCCTGGGGGTCCTGGCATTCCCGGACTTTCCTGGCGAGTTCCCAGCATTCCCGGTCCAGTTCCAATTGCCGGCGGTCCATCATCTCCCAGGGCTTGCGGGGGAGTTTGCGGGCCAGTTCCTCCCGGAAGGCCCTCCGGTCCTTTCGCCGGAGTTCCTCCAGTCGTTTGAATTCCTCCGGGTTTTCCTCCTTGAGTCGTTCCAGGAACTCATGGAGTTCCGGCGCCATGTGGGGAGGGGGCAGTTCATCGGGGAGGGAGTTGGCCTCCCGCGCGGCCGGGGGCGGTGTCGGGGGCGCCTCCTGGGTGGCCAGTCGGGGTGGGGCGAGGAGGCTGGAGAGAAGGAGGAGGAGGGCGAGGCAGTTCATCGTTGTCATGGTCGTCTAGTAGAGGTCTGCCACAAGGAGGTCGAGTTGGAGTTCCAGGGAGGAGAGGTCGGCGTTGGCCAGGGAGAACTCGGTGTCCAGGAGCATGACCTCCTCCCAGCTGTCCTCATGGCGGGGGGGCTGGGCGGCTTGCCGGGAAGGCATGTCGGGGGCGGGTTTGGCGGAGTGGTGCAGGAAGAGGGAGCCGGCTAGGAGCAAGGCGGCTGCGGCGGAGGTCCAGAGGGCGGGGCGCAGGCGCCGCCTCCACCGGGTGAAGCGGAGGGAGGTGTGGCACTGTTCCCGGACCGCCTCGTCCAGTTCCCTGGGGGGGGCGGGGGGGAGGAGGAGGGAGAGGGTTTCCTGGAACTCCCGGCACTCCTGGCACTCCTTCAGGTGGTCTACGGCCTGGGGGGGGAGGGCGGCGCCCGCCTCCTGCCGGGTCAGAAGCGCGGTCTGCGTCTCTTGGCAAAGGGGGTTGTTCATAGGTGGTGGGAGAGGAGTTTTTTCAGGTTCAGGACGGCGTATCGCATTCTGCCCAGGGCGGTGTTGATGCTGATGCATTGTCTTCGGGCAATTTCCTTGAAGGGGAGGCCCTCCTCCCGCAGGCGGATTACCTCCTGCTGCTCCGGGGGGAGGCGGGAGATGGCCTTTTCCAGGGCCCGCCGGAGTTCCAGGCGGGAGAGCTCCTTGTCCGGGGAGGGGGCGTCTGAAGCCAGGGAGGGAGGGAGTTCGCTTCTCTGGGATTCCCGGGTGGAGCGGAAATGGTCCATGGCCAGATTGTGGGCGATTCGACAGAGCCAGGCCAGGAACTTTTCCCGGTGGTGGTAGCGCCCCAGGGAGCGCAAGGCGCGAATCCAGGTCTGCTGGAAGATGTCCTCCGTCAAGTCCCCCCGCTCCGGAAGAATCCTGTGGAGATAGGCGAAGAGGGGCAGCCGGTACCGCTGGTAGAGTTGGTCGAAGGCCCTGTCCGAACCATCCATGCACAGCCGGATGAGGACCTCGTCCTCCGGAGGCGAGGCGGCTTCGGATGATGGAGGGGATTCGGGTGTCATTGCGGGAAAAACGGGAGAAGCGGGGGATTTATTGCCCGAAGGAAAGGGAGCCGGAAAATAGAATGCCCCGCCGGGGAAAGGGCGGGGCATGGCCTCTTCGCCTCTCGGCGGCGGGGGGGCTGGGGAGGGGAAATGGTGGGCGATGGGGGACTCGAACCCTCGACATCAACGGTGTAAGCGTTGCGCTCTAACCAACTGAGCTAATCGCCCGGGAAAGGGAGGAGGCCTAGGAGGCGGGCTTTTCCTGGTAGCCGGAGGGTTCCAGGGAGAAGGATCCACGCCCTCCGGAGAGCCTGGGCAGGGCCTTGCCAAAGCCGAACATCTCCGCCAGGGGCACATGGCAGACAATCTTGCGCATGGTGCCCACCTGGAGCATGTCGCTGATGATGGCGCGGCGCGGCTGGAGATACATGGAGATTTCGCCCACGGTTTCCTCGGGGGCGAGCACCTCCAGTTTCATGAGGGGTTCCAGGATGACCGTGCCTGCCTGCTGCAGGCCTTGGGTAATGGCTTCGTTGACGGCCCCCGCCACGGCGCCCGGGGTGGTGGTGTCCTGGGAGAAGACCAGCTCCTTCAGGGTGGCGTTCACGAAAATCATGGGGTAGCCCTGGAGGCCCCCCGTGCGGAGCCCGTCCTGGAGGGCCTGGGTGGCCGCCTCCAGGAGCGCCCGGGGGATGCTGCCCCGGGTCTTGTCCTGAATCTGGAAGGGGTCCCCCTCCCGGTCCCCCGGAGCGAAGTCGATGGTGACTTCCGCATAGAAGACGGAGTCCCCGATGGTCTTGTTGAAGACGGTGTGGACGGTGGTGGGCTTGAGGATGGTCTCCCGGTAGGCGACGCGGGGTTCGCCGGTGCGGATTTCCACGCCGAAATCGGTGGAGACGCGCTTGAGGCTGACTTCCAGGTGGAGTTCCCCCATGCCGGAGATGACCCGCTGCCCTGTCTCCTCGGCGGTGGAGCGCCGGAGGGTCTGGTCTTCCCGGCAGAGGAGGTTCAGGGCGTCGTCCAGCTTGTCCTTGTCCTTGGAGAACTTGGGTTCCACGACCATGGAGATGACGGGTTCGGGGAAGAGGATTCCCCCGAAGGAGAGGACCCGCTGGGGGGCGCAGAGGGTGTCTCCGATGCCGCACTCCTTCAGGCCGGTGAGGCCCACGATGTCCCCGGGGCCGGCCTCCTGGATCTGCTCGGTGGACTTGGCGTAGATGCGGTAGAGTTGCTTGGCGCGGACCTTTTCCCCGGTCCTGGCATTGACCAGTTGGTCGTTGGCGTGGAGGGTCCCGGAGTAGATGCGCAGGAAGAAGAGGTCTGCGGTATTGGAGGCGTTGATTTTGAAGATGAAGCCGGAGAAGGCCTCCTTGGGATCGGCGTGGACGGCGCATTCCTTCCCCGTGCGGCGGTCCGTGGCGGGGTATTCGGGAATGTCAATGGGGGAGGGCAGGTAGGCGCCGATGGCGTCCGCCAGGGGTTGGACGCCGATTTCCCGCTTGGCGCTTCCCAGGAAGACGGGGACCAGTTCCCGTGCCAGGGTCAGGCGCCGGATTTCCCTCCGGAGGAGGTCCAGGGGGACTTCCTCCCCTTCCAGGAAGAGGGAGGCGACCTCGTCGGAGTGGTCGGAGACTCGTTCGATGAGGCTTTCCCGTGCGGCGGCGGCCTCTTCCTGCAGGGCTTCGGGGATGGGCAGCCGTGCCACGGTTTCCTTGCGCTCCCCCTGGAACTGGAGATATTCCATGGTGAGGAGGTCCACCATGCCGTGGAATTCGCTCTCCTCCCCGTCGGGATACTGCATGGGAAGGGCGACTCCGCCGAACTTCTCGTCGATGTTCCGGCAGGTGCGGGAGTAGGACGCGCCAATGCGGTCCATCTTGTTCACGAAGGCGATTTTCGGGACGCCGTAGCCGTCGGCCTGGTGCCAGACCTTCTCGGACTGTGCCTCCACCCCCTCCACGGCGCTGAAGATGACCACCGCGCCGTCGATGGCGCGCAGGGAGCGCTCCACCTCCGCCGTGAAGTCGATGTGTCCGGGAGTGTCGATGAGGTGGTATTCGTATTCGCCCCAGGGGATGACGGCGGCGGCGGCCATGATGGTGATTCCCCGGGCGCGTTCGTCGGGGAGGAAATCCATCACCGTGGTGCCTTCATCGATGTTTCCGTAGCGGTGGGTCAGCCCGGAGAAGAAAAGGAGCCCCTCCGTCGTGCTGGTCTTGCCGGCGTCGATGTGGGCGATGATGCCGAGGTTGCGGATCTTCGATAGGTCGCTGCTCATGGAGTGGAAAGTGGGGGCATTGCCCGGACAAAAAGAAACCGTGGAGGCGACATGGGCGTCCACGGCGAAAGGAACCCTGGGGAGATGGCTCCCCGCTTTTTCCCCGGCCATCGCGGCGCACTGCCTTGCCGGGCGGGAAAGGGGGAGGGGCAGGCCCCTGAAAAAAATCAGTTGGCCTCCTGCGCCGGCGCAGCCTCCGCAGGAGCGGCAGGAGCGGCAGGTGCGGCCTCCGCAGGAGCGGGTGCGGCCTCCGCAGGAGCGGGTGCGGCCTCCGCAGGAGCGGCAGGTGCGGCGATGGTGTCACCCACGGACTTTTGGTTGGCGATCCTTCCCTGGATGGCCACATTGAAGAGGGTGGAGAGGAGGAAGACCACCGCCAGGATGACCGTCCCCTTCACCAGGGCGGAGGGGGCGGAAGCCCCGAACATGGCCTCGGAGACTCCCCCGCCGATGGCGCCGATTCCGCCGCTGCCCTTGGGATTCTGGACAAGGACCAGCAGGGTGAGCAGGATTGCCGTCAGCACGGAGATGATGGTGAGGATGAGGGAGAGAATGGCCATGGTGGAAAGGGGGGGAGGTCGGGGGAAAGGCTGCCTGTGCGAGAGGGGCGCCTCTCCTCTGGGGGGATGGGGCGCAAAAGGCCAGGGCAACGGGCGTTAAGCGTCGGAATATAAGGCCTTTTTCCCTTTTTTCAAGGGAGTCGGCGAGGGCCGTGCACCGGGGGAAGAGCTGGCCCGGGGCGTTCGGCGGGCAAACCCCCGGCCAGCCTTGCGGGAGGCCGGGGCGTGCCTGTGGCAGGGGGGATTACCAGCGCCCGGCCTTGGCGGCGTCCCGGATGCGGTCCAGGTTCTTCTCCCGGTCGGTTTCCTCGGCGAGGCGGAGGCGGAGGTCGACGGGGGGGACGGGGAGGGCGCCCACGGAGGCGAAGAAGGCGTTGCGCTTCTTCCGGTCGGGGAATTCGTCCTTGGCCCTGGTGTCGCTGTAGGAGTAGTCGGCGTACCGGAGGAGGAGGGTATGGCCGAAGAGGACGTCCGCCCCCTTGAGGAAATCCTTCATGAGGGGGCGAAGGTAGGCGGTTTCGAAATCGTCCACCTTCCGCTGCCCGGGCTTGTTGCATTCGGTTCCCACGATGATGGGGAGGTCCAGGGAGTTGGCGGTGAAGATGTATTCGTAGAGGGAGCGCACCCTGGCCGCCTGCCGGGAGGGGTCCTTGATGTTCCAGTTGCGGTCGGGGATGATGTTGACCATCTCCAGTCCCTTCCCGGCCAGGCATTCCAACTGCTCCCGGGGGCTTTCCTCTCCCGGCAGGGAGCCGTCCAGCCAGGCGGCGCAGGGGAGGGCGCGGCATTGGCGGATGCGCTGCATGACCTCGTCGATGGGGGGGAAGGTGGATTCCGTGGGCTGCTGGTAGCCCAGGCCGCCCTTTTTCATCAGTTTGCCCCGCAGGTATTCGTTCATTGCATTGGGGGATTTGCCTTCCAGTTGGGCGGCATCGTCCCCAAAGGTCCTTGCCCAGAAGAGCGCGGCGGCCTTTTCCCCGCCCTGGTTGCGGATGGCCAGGTCATAGTAGGCGCGGACAATGTGGCGCTCCGTGGCATTGTTGTCGGGGGTGAGGGGGAGGACATCGTTTTCGTAGGAGAGCTGGCACTCGGGAAGGGCGGCGTTGATCCGGGCGATGAGTTCCCGGTTGCGCTTGTGCGCCTGCTCCAGCTGGTCCTTGAACTCCGCCGCCAGGTCGCCGTTGACAAAGCCGCTTCCCATGAAATAGAAAACCCCGGGCTCCCCGGGGGAGTTGATTTCCTTGTCGGCGTATTCCGGGAAGAAGACGCGGCTCTCAAAGGAGGCGGCGGTGCGCAGGCCCAGGAAATCCCCGGCCGCCAGGAACTCATTGACGCCCTTGATGACGTCAAAGTCGCACAGCGCGGCCCCGTGAAGCCCCATCTTCCTCATCTCAAAGGCAATGCGCGCAGGGGACCATCCCTCTCCGTTGTAGGAGTAGAAGGAGTGGACGTGCATGTTCATGGCGTCGTTCTCTTCCGGAAATTCGGTGCAGGCGGCCAGGGTCTGCAGGGCGGCGACGCGTTTCCAGGGGTAGAAGGAGGAGAGTTGCTCCAGCAGTTGGGATTCCATGTCTCGGGAGAATACGGGAGGGTGGCAAAGCGGAGCCCAGACCCAGGGGGATGGGGGACTGGGGAGGAGGGACAAAACGGGGGATAATGTATCCTCACTCGCCTCAATCCGCTTGCGCCTCCCCGCTCCCCTTTCAATTTTTCCTCGCTCCCGCCGCATACTAAGGAAAACACGGTCGCTCCGCGGGAACACGGAGGGCACGGAAACCGCCCTGCGGGCGGCACGGAGGGACGGATGGGGGGCGTGGGGCGTCAGGCGCTTTGCGCCTGCCTTGCGCCATCGCAGGGGGGCTGCGGGGAAGGA
>JAEDNB010000171.1 GCA_016302725.1 Lentisphaeria bacterium | reverse complement strand
AGAAGAAAGTGGACCTGGCCATGGTCGCACATGAACATCATGCCCAGGGAGGAACCGTGGGACACGGCTGCCACCAGGATGTTCGCCCAGAGCGCTACGGCTCCGATGTGCCTGGAGCCGGGGCATAAGGGAAACAACCCCCCGCCGCGCCAGTCCGCCGATGAATCCAATTTGGACTCCTCTGCACTGTGCGTTTAATGACTCCGAAAAATTCATCACACAGGACGTACAGGGGAACTGTCTTTTTCCGCCGTCTTTGCAGAACATAATGCAACTTTTGACCAGCGCAGACCGCGGGCAGAAAAAACGCCGCGGAAGTAAACGCGCGCCTTTTCCCCTGCGTGTGCGTTTTCCCTTTCAGCCCAAGAATCTCCCCCTGGCTTGTTGATTTTTCTATAAATATTTCATAATCATTAATTTATATATACCAACAACATTTCATCCCCCTTTTATGCCCACGGGCCATCGCCTGGACATTCCCCCGCCCTCGGGGCTTTGCCTCCCTTCCCCTGTGTGTGTGGTGTGGTCAGAGAATCATCCCCTTGACCAGGACGGTCATCACGGCGACCAGGTCCTTTCCGCTTTCCTCGGCCATTTTCCGTGCGGAGGAGATGGTATCCTCATTGGTGGCGAACTCCAGGATTTTCCGGAGGAGTTCATCGGTGAGCCGTGGGGCGGCCTCGGGGCTGCCGGGGAGATATTCGGGTCCGGTGCCGTGGGTTAGGAAGGCCGGGGTCGTATGGAGGGCGTAGGCGAACTCCTCGATTCTCCGGGGGGTGGTCTGGGAGGCGTTGACCTCCAGTTTGGTGTAGAGGCTTTGGGAGACGCCCAATTTTTCGGCCATGGCCGCCTGCTTCAGTCCGAGCTTCTTGCGGAAATAGCGGAGTTGGGTGGCCAGACAAATGGTTCCCTCTTTGATTTTTTCGTATTTTGCCATGGCGGGATGGAAGGGGGGATGGGGATGTATTTCGGGGGGGGGAAAGTCAGGGGGAGAGGAAAAGGAGCGCATCCAGGGGAGGGACCTCTCCCTCCCAGTGCCGTCCCTGGAACGGGCGTGCTTCCGCCCCCCGTTGCAGAAGCGTACCCTGCAAGGGGTGGGGAAGAGTGGCCTTCACAGGCTGGGGTTTCTCCGTGTAGTTCACCAGGAGGGCCAGGGTGCGGCCTTGGTGGCTCCAGGCGGTGGCCAGCACCGCCGGCATGGTGGCCTCCTCGCCTCCCTGGCACTCCCTTTGGACAAAGGGCAGGCGTCCGCACTGGAGCCGGGGGGCGGGCTCCATCCTTCCATAGAGCAGGAAGGGGCGGGCTTCGCCCCGGCGCCATTCCAGGAGATGGCGAAGCAGGGCATGGATGGATTCCTGGGGGGGAGGCGCCACATTCCAGGGCATGCACCAGTTCCAATGCGCCTTCCCCTCCCCCTCCAGGTTCAGGGCCAGGAGATTGCCGCAGGCAAAATGCCAGGCCAGGTGGAAGAGGGGATAGTGGGGCGTCCTGCCGTAGTCGATGTAGCACTGCAGGGCGCAGAGATTTCCGGAGAAGCCCACGCTGGCCTGGTGCATCAGGAAGGAGTGGAGCGGCACGGGGCGGCCGCAAATCCAGGCATTGCCATAGCGCATGTCGTTAATGCGGCAACAGGGGGCGTAAGGCACGGAGGCCGCATTTTCGCATCCCAGGGCCATGTTCCTCCCTGCCGCCCGAAGGGCCCGCGCCATCAGCTGGCCCATGGCCTGGGTGAGCCACTCCCCCGGCAAGCCGGGATGGCCATGGTCCTGGGCGTAGCAGAAGGACGGGGCGCCGCCGCAGTTCTGGTCGAAGAACTGGAGATAGTCCACGCCGGCCTTTCCACAAGCCGACACTTCCTTGGCCACCACACGGCGGGTGTAGGCGCGGGAGGGGCAAAGGTCGTAGCCCACCCGCTGTCCCCGGAGGGCATGGTTGCAGATGGAGGAGTAGTGCTCCCCCGTTGGCCCGAGGCAAATCTCCCTGGCCACCCCCTCCCGCCGGAAACGCTCCCGGCAATCATAGTCCGGCTGGATGGCGCTTTGTTGAGTCCAGCCAATGCCCGAGGCATACAGCCCCAGGCGGTCCCCCTGCCCATGGAGGGCCTGGATGAACCGTTCCAGTTCCTTCTCCCCTCCCAAGGGAGGCCACACGAAAGGCGGGGCCCAGGGGGCGGTTCCCTCCCAATGCATCAGGAGGGGCATAAGGGGAACCCCGGGCAGAAGGGCATGCCAGCGATTCACCGCCTCCATGCCCCGGAGATAGGGGAAATACCCATTGCGGCCCATGCGCCCGTGGTCGCTGCCCTCCCCTTGGACCGGGTAGATCAACATCAGGGGATCCTCTCCATACCAGGAAGGCACGGATTCCTTCAGGTCCGGCTTCACCTGCCCCGTCTCCTCCAGCCACTGGCGGTGCAGCGACGCCGCCCCCTCCCATCCCCCCCGGAACCCTTTCATGACCACGGGATAGGAAATGCCCGGACAGCCTTGGGTGAAATGCTGCTGGCGCAAGGTGCATTCCCCGGGCCCGTCCCCCTCCAGGACCGCAGTCTCCAGCAGCTTGGGGGCGTGGCCCGGATCCTGGCATTCCACAAGGAGCCCCTCCTCCCCCCGCAGCACGGCATGGAACTGGGCGAAAAGGGAACCCGGGTAGAGGAACCGGAGGGTGCTGCCGCCATATCCCAGATAGCCTGCCCCGCTCTCCGCCCCCAGGAGCCTGGGAAGCACCCCCAGCCCCCCCCTCTCCATCAGGGTGCCCTCGGCAAAGGTGGTGAGATACCGGAACTCCCGGGGGGCGCGCAAGCGCACCACGGGGAAATCCACCCACTCCAGGGAGACTCGGTCCGTCCGTAGATTGAATTCAATCCCCCAGGCCAGGGCACCCTCCCGCTCCTCCACGGAAACCCACACCTCGCCGCCGGGAAAGAGTTCGTCCGCCCCGTGGAACCGGAAAAGTTTTCCCCCCTCCCGGGGGGACCTCTCCTCCACCCGGGGAAAGAGGCTGGCGGAAAACCGAAGGGGATGGCCCACCAAATCCCGGACTTGGAAGACGAAAAGGGGACGGGGACGGGGGGAGGCATATTCCCGCCTCCCCACACGCAGGGAGGACACCGCCCCCTCCGGGGTGAAGTCCCAGGAAATGCGAGGAGTGTTGTTGGGCATCGGAAGAGGACGTTGTGGCACAGGCCAGAGGAAAACGGGAGGGAGACGCCCCTACGGCTTCCGGACGGGGGCAAGCTGGGCAAGCAAAACCGCCAGGAAGATGACGGCACACCCCCCCATCTCCCGCAGGGTCAGGGTCTGCCCCAGGACCAGCCATCCTCCCAGGACGGAAATCACAGACTCCAGGCTCATCAGCAGGGTGGCCACCACAGGATGGACATATTTCTGGCCCACGCACTGCAAGGTGTACGCCACCCCACTGGAAAGAACCCCGCAAAAGAGCAATGCCCCCAGGGCACCCCTGACCTGGGAAAGGTGAAGCACCTCCCCCGTCAACGGCATCACCACCAGGGACAAAACCCCCGCAAAGAAAAACTGGAGCGCAGCAAGACGGAAACAATCCGTAACCGCCACAAAATGGTCCACAAAGAGGATCTGGACGGCAAAGAGGAAGGCACACCCCAGAAGCCATCCGTCCCCCCGCTGCAAGGAAAAACTCCCCCAGGACAGGTTGCAGAGCATCCCGCTCCCCACCAGGCCCATCACCGCCGCCCCCCATACCGCAGGGGGAGTGCGACGCCCCAGGACCTGGGCCATAATGGGAACCAGGATGATGTAGAGCGCCGTGAGAAACCCCGCCTTCCCCACAGAGGAATACTGAATCCCCACCTGCTGCATAAGACTGGCACTCCCCAGGGCCAGCCCACACATCGCCCCGCCCACCAAAAGCCGAAGACGAGACCCCTTGTCACACGCACTGCCCCAAAGGCCGGGACGACGCCCGCCCAGGCGGTCCAACAGGGCTATGCAGGGAATCAAGGCCAGGACACCAATGAAGGAACGCACCGCGTTGAAGCCGCAGGGCCCCATGTGCTCCATCCCCTTCTTCTGGGCGGAAAAGGCAAAGCCCCAGATGAAGGCCCCTGTCAACAGGGCAAGGATTCCAAGACGGGAACGGGAAGCGCGAAAACCGGAAAGACTGGACATGGAAGGCAGGAAACCAAAGAGAAGGGAAGACCACCCTCCCCCGCCAAAGGAAAGGCCCATGCCTGACCCAGGGGAGCGGCAAAAGGGAAAAAAATGAAAATATAACCCCACCCTTTCTTTCTTCCACCTAGGTAAAATCCTTTCATCCTCCTTCCCCCGCGGAGCCCGTTCCATGGCCGGAAACGGCAGTCGCTGCCGCGAAAACACGGAGGGCACGGAAACGCCCGGCAAGCCGGGCGTAGGTCGATAGAGGCCCTGGGGCGTCGGAAAGCGTTCTAATATTTCAATAACCCCTTTGTATCTATTGGGTTCTAGATTTCTAGAGATTTCTAGACCCACTAGACCCACTAGACCCACTAGACCCACTAGACCCACTAGACCCAC
>JAEDNB010000170.1 GCA_016302725.1 Lentisphaeria bacterium | reverse complement strand
ACCGCACCCAGGCCGCCCAGATCACCATCTCCCCCGAGTTCACCTACTGCCAGCATTGCGGGCACCAGTCCCGGGGGCTCCAGGAGTGCTGCGTCCAATGCGGTTCCACCGAGGTCTTCGGCCTCACCCGGGTGGTGGGGTATTTCAGCAAGATCCAGAATTGGAACAAGTCCAAGCGATACGGAGAACTGATCAACCGCCACCGGGGAGACTATGCGGTGGAAAGCGCCAACGCCGGCGCGGACCCCGCCTTCGAAGTCGCCCAGTAGAAGGACGCAATCCCTTTCCGGACAAGGAGAATCCCATCCCATGACCACGCAAGAATCCCCCCTCACCGTCCATGTCTTCGGCAAGCCCGGATGCGCCAAGTGCTCCATGCTGAACCGGAGGCTGGACAAGATGCTGGCCGAAGAGCCCCGCTACGCCCGCTTCCACAAGGAATACCACAACGTGCTGGAAGAGGACGGGCTGGTGGAGTTCTGCAAGACGGAGTGCCTCAACCCCAGCCGGATCCCCGCCATGGTGGTGGGGACCCAGGACGCCCAGGGACGCATCCGGTATCTCGCCAACCCCGACCCGGATGGACAGGACGCCGTCTGCAAGCACTCCAAGCTCTACCAGTTCCTGGGAGTCCAGACCGACTACTCCGAAGAAGGCAAGGGGCTCATCACCCCGGAAATGATTCAAGCCATCCTGGACGAGGCCCTTTCCCTTGCGTAATCTCGAAGACAAATCCGTCATCAACGCCATCATGCGGCAGCCCAGCCTGGTGGACTATCCCGGGCACCTGGGGGTGCTCATGTTCACCAGCGGATGCAATTTCCGCTGCGGCTTCTGCCACAACGTGGACCTCATCGCCGACTGGCACGCCAAGACCTTCTCCTTCGCCATCCTGAAGCAACGGCTGGAACACTATCGGGAGGAGTGGGTCAAGGCGGTCACCGTCACGGGGGGGGAGCCCACCGTGCATCCTGGCCTTCCCGACACCATCGCCTTCTTCAAGGAGGAGGGGTTCCTGGTGAAACTGGACACCAATGGCTCCCATCCGGAGATGCTCAAGGAACTCCTTCCCCTCCTGGATTATGTGGCCATGGATGTCAAGTGCTCCCTGCCCCGGTACCAGGAATTCGTCCACTTCGGGGACACGGAAAAGCTCCGCCAGTCCATCCGCCTGATTATGGAGGGAGCCAAGGACTACGAATTCCGCACCACGCTCCTGGAGTCCTTCCACACCCTGCCGGAAATCCGGGAGGCCGCCCGGGAACTCCAGGGGGCGAAACGCTGGATTTTCCAGCCCTTTGTGCCCCACGAGAACCTCCCCCAGGAGAGCCTCCGCACCGCCACCCGCACCAAGCCCTCCTTCCTCCAGGAATGCGTGGAGGCCGCCGCCCCCTTCGTCCAGCAGGCCACCCATCGGTAGCCCCCGAAGGCCGCCCCGCCTGCCTTGAAGCGCATTGCCGGGGAGGGGGCTAGCCGGGGGAACCAGGGCCGGGAACGGCATTCCGCCGGCGGTGTCCCAAGGCATGAGGGCGCGCGCCCCCTTTCCTTCCCCTGGCGCCGGAAAAGCCGTGCGGGAAGCGGGGGCGCGGGGCTTTTCCGGCGGCGACTATGCAAATTCCTGACTTTGGGCTATGTTACGCCCATTGCCGGCAAGATATGATGCCAGGCCCTATCTGCGTTTGACCCATCGCCTTCCCTGCGTCTTTTCCGGGGGCATCCCCTTTCTTCGTTCCCTTTTGCGCTCCGCGCCGTCGCCGGCTCCCGTGCCGCGCCGTGCCGCGGCCCCCCTTTTTTCCGCCGTCCAGCGCCCCTTCCCGTGAAGTTTCCCTCCTTTTCCTCAACCTCCCTCCTGGGCTGGCCCGGCCTCTGCGCCCTCCTGGTGCTTTTCCTGGACCATTTGACGAAATACCTGGTTTGCCTGGCCTGGCCGGAGCCCGGGGCAGGGGAGGCGGTGGTCATCCCCGGCCTCTTCCGCCTGGTGCATTGGCGGAACACGGGGGCCGCCTGGGGGCTTTTCCATGACCGCAGCTGGCTCCTGGGGCTTTTTTCCCTTGCCGTGGCCCTGGCCATGCTCCTCCTCTGGCGCCGCCTCGTGGAGAAAAACCCCTTCTACGCCATCCCCTACGGGGTGCTCCTGGGGGGAGTCCTGGGCAACATGGTGGACCGGCTCTTCTTCCCCCAGGGAGTGGTGGATTTCCTCCGCTTCGAATTCTGGCCCGCCTTCAACGTGGCGGACAGCGCCATCTGCTGCTCCATCGCCTTCCTCCTGGGCTACGAACTCTTCTTCGCCCGGCGCAAAGGCAAGGGGAAGGAGGCGGAAGACACCCCCCCGAAGGCCTAGCCCATGAGGGAGGATGTTCCAGTCATCCTGGGGCCCACCTGCTCCGGGAAAAGCGCGGTGGCGGCGCGCCTTGCCGCCGCCCTGGGCGGGGAGGTCGTCTCCTTTGACTCCATGCAGGTCTACGGTGCGCTCCCCATTGGCACCGCCCAGCCCGGCCCGGAGGAACTCTCCCTGGCCCCCCACCACCTTGTGGGATTCCTGGAACTCCGGGACCCCTGGAATGTGAACCGTTTCCTGCCCAGGGCCCAGGAGGCCATCCGGCAAATCCAGGCCCGGGAAAAGGTGCCCGTGCTGGCGGGAGGGACGGGGCTGTACGCCCGCGCCCTGGTCTATGGCTTCTCCCTGATGCCCAGCGACCCCGCCCTGGCCCGCCGCCTCACGGAGGAAGCCGCCGCGCCGGAGGGGCTCCAGGCCCTCCGGGAGGAATTGAAATCGGCGGGCGCCCCCCCCGGCGACCTCCTGCAAAACCCCCGCCACCTCCTGCGGGCGGTGGAGGTCTTCCGGCTTACCGGGGAGGCGCCCTGGGAACTGAAGCGCCGCACCCAGTCCCCCCGGAAGGGCTTTCGCCAATTTTGCCTGATGCCGGACCTTGCGGCCCTGAAGGAACGCATCCGGCGGCGCACCGCCCTGATGCTCCGACAAGGTTGGATTGAGGAGTGCGAACAGGCCCTGGACCTGGGGCTGGAGTCCTCCCCCACCGCCTGGCAGGCCCTGGGATACCGGGACATCGCCGCCTGGCTCCAGGGAAAATGGAAGGGCTCCCGGGAAGACCTCCAGACCCTCCTGGCAAACCGAACCATCCAATACGCCCGGAAACAATTCACCTGGTTCCGGCACCAGCACCCCGGCACTCTCTTCCTCCCCTTCCCCGAATTCGCCGAAGACACCCCCGGACGGCTGGCCGATGAAATCCTCCGGCGCCTCGCCGGAGACGACTCTCCATGCCCATGATTGTCATCACCGGCGGCATCGGCGCGGGAAAATCCACCGCCCTCCGCCAATTCCAGGAATTGGGCGCCCACTGCGCCGACGCCGACGAAGTGGCCCATCGCCTCTACGCCCCCGGCACCCCCCTTCTCCAGGACATCGCCAGGCTCTTCGGACAGGAGATGCTGAAGGAGGATGGCTCCCTGGACCGGCCGCGCCTGGCACGGAGGGTCTTCGCCCGCCCGGAAGACCTCCAGAGGCTCAACGGAGCCACCCACCCCGCCATCCGCCGGGAACTCTCCCGCCTGGAGAGCCTGGCCGCCCCCAGGCCCCTCTTCGCCGCCATCCCCCTCTGGCATGAATCCGGCTGGGCCATGCCCGCCATCCCGGTCATCGCCGTGTGGTGCCCCCCCGAACTCCAATGGCAGCGCCTGCGGCAACGGGGATGGTCCCCCCAGGAAATCGCCGTGCGCCTGCAAAGCCAACTCTCCCTGGAGGAAAAACGGCGAAGGGCGGACTACGTGCTGGAAACCACCGGCACCCTGGAGGACCTCCGCCGGCAATGCCTGGCCCTCCTCCAAAAACTGGACCCCGGCGCCACCCTCCCCCGCGGACGGGAAGACGCCACCCCCAGGGAATAGGACACGCGCCCCACGGCGCGCCCTGCCCTCCCCGGATGGGAGCGCCCCGGAACGCGGAAAACCGGCAGAGCCCACATCTTTTTTTTTGCATCCCCCCCTTGCCCTTCCCCGACATTATGGCAGAATCCAAGGACAGCACCAACGACTCCCCCTTGACCTATACCTTCTCCCCCAACGACGACGCCGGGGAGGAAAAGGCCCCCGGCGGCCTCCAGGGAAAGGAACCGCCTGAACAGGAGCCCAGCGACCTCATCCCCACTCCCGAGGGAACCCCTCTCTTCAGCACCCTCATCCCCAATCTGGGAACGGGGCTGGTGACCCTCTCCCGCCCCGGCTCCACCCCCGGGAACCCCATCAACCTCCCCCCCCCGAGACGCGCCGCACAAAAGCCGGAAAGGAACCGCCCCCCCCAGGAACCCCCCGCCCCAAAAAAGGGCAAGGACAACCGGGAACAGACCATGCCCCCCCCAGGGAAAAAGGGCAAGGGCGGAAAGGCGCAGAAGGCACGCATGGGAAAGGACGACCTCGCCCTCTACCCGGAGATGATGGCGGACCAGGAGGGAGAGGGACTCTTCCCTCCCGCCGATGTGGACACGGAATCCGAAAACCCCCCCCCCCCCCCCCCCC
>JAEDNB010000169.1 GCA_016302725.1 Lentisphaeria bacterium | reverse complement strand
CCTCTAGAACCTCTAGAACCTCTAGAACCTCTAGAACCTCTAGAACCTCTAGAAATCTAGAAATCTAGAACCCAATGGATACAAAGGCTTTATCGCAATATAAGGAATGCCCTTCGGAGCCCCGGGGCCTCTATCGGCCTTGGGGCGTCGCAGGAACCGAACACGGGAGAGGCGGGGGGCATCGCCGGGGAAGCCCGGCGATGACGCGACGTCGCAGGGGGAAAGGCGGGAAAGGGGTGCCCGACAGGGCATTTCCTTCCCCGCAGACACCCTGCGATGGCGCAAGGCAGGCGCGAAGCGCCTGACGCACCCCGCCCCCTTCCGGCTTTCCGTGCGCCCGGCTTGCCGGGCGTTTCCGTGCTCTCCGTGTTTCCGCGAAGCGCCTTCCGTGTCTTTAGGGGGGGCGTTTCAGGGGGCGAGACGGAATACCAGGGGGAGTTGGAGGCGGCAGGGCACGGGCTTTCCCTGTCGGGTAGCCGGCAGGAACCGGCATTTTTTCACGGCCATCCGCGCCGCCTCCTCAAAATATCCTGGCGGGGTAGCGGAAAGGACTTCGATTTTCGTTGGCCTGCCCTGGGCATCCACCACGAATTCCAGGAGCACCTGTCCGGAGAGTCCCAGGCGTCGTGCGCGGGGGGGATATTCCCCGTGGATTCCCCCTTGGGGGACGGGGAGGCTTTCCACCTGGCTTGCCTCGTAGGGGTCCTCCTGGGGGGCACTGTCCTCCTGGGCATTGGGCGTAGCCTCTGGCGGCATTTCCGGCGTGGGGGCGGGCGTGGCCTCCGAGGGGAGCGGCGGCGGGGAGGCGGGAAGAGAGACTCCCGGCAGGGGAATGGGGGGAGCCGGAGGCGGGGGGGCAAGGTTAGGGGGAGGAGGGAGGAGGGCGTGGGGTGCCGTTCGTGGGGCATTGTCCTCCTCCGGGGGGAGGGGCTCCTCCGGGGGGAGGGGAAGCGAGGCGGGGGGAGGCACAAGCGCAACGGGAGGCAAGGGAGGGGGGGGAAGGGGCTCTTCCCTGGGAGGAGGAGGCAGGGACGGCAGGAGCAAGGCCCCCCCCAGGATTCCCAGGGCCAGGAGGCCCAGGAGGGCACTTTGGCCCCGTCCCGTCCCGTTTCCACCTTTTCTTTCCGCCATCCTTTGCCCCAAGGGGGAGCCTCTCCCTGCGTTGCCGTCTTCCTTCTTCTAAAAAAGAGGGATTGCGGTATATCTTAAGCACAATTTCCGCCGCATGCCGTCCCTGGGACGGCGGCCGTCCATACTATACCCGCCACCTTTCCCCCTGCGCTTTCCCATGGAAGAGCTTGTCATCCTGGGCACCGGCCCCGCCGGATGCACCGCCGCCATCTACGCCGCCCGGGCGGGCCTCCATCCCATCATGCTGGCAGGCCCCCTGCCTGGCGGCCTGCTTACCCAAACCCCGAAAATCGAAAACTACCCCGGCTTCCCCGAACCCGTCTCCGGCTTCGACCTCACCGACGCCATGATGCAGCAGGCGGAGCGGCTGGGGGCGAAACTCCTCTTCCAGGTGGCCAAGGAACTCCAGCTGGACACCCCCGTCAAATCCATCACCCTGGACGACGGCACCGTCCTCCAGGCGAAGGCGGTCATCCTGGCCACGGGGGCGCGCCACCGCCAGCCGGAGAACCGGGGGCGCCTCCAGGGAAGGAACATCTCCTTCTGCGCCACCTGTGACGGTCCCTTCTACCGGGGCAAATCCGTCGCCCTGGCCGGGAATGGGAGTGCCGCCCTGAACGAGGCCCTCTACCTCTGCGGGGTAGTGGAGTGCCTCCATATGATTGTGCCCGGCGGCGAACTGAAGGGGCCGCAGCTCCTCAAGGAGCGGCTGGAGCGCCATCCCGCCCTTCGCCTCCATCTCAACAGCCGCGTCCAGCAGACCCAGGAGGACGGGGAGGGGAACATGACCGGGCTGGTGCTCCAGGGGATTCCTGACGGTTCCCTTTCCACCCTGCCCGTCCAGGGGCTTTTCCTGGCGCTGGGCTTCGACCCCGACACCGCCCTGCTGGAGAAGACGGGGGTTGCCCTCACCCCCGATGGATATATTATGCGGCCCGTCCCGGGGCGCACCTTCACCAATCTGGAGGGAGTCTTTGCGGCGGGGGACTGCACCGACCCCCACTACAAGCAGGCCGTCATCGCCGCCGGCACGGGGGCCATGGCGGGGATGGACGCGGCTGAATACCTGCGTTCCCTGGCCCCCTGACGCCCCTCCCCCATTTCCTGATCCCCATCTTCCCTTTCACCGAAACTTCATAGAGGAAACAAAGAACCATGGCTGAAATCCGTCATCTCACCTCCGCCGATTTCCAGGAGAGCGTCGCCCAGGGCACTTGGCTGGTGGACTTCTGGGCCACCTGGTGCGCCCCCTGCCGGATGCAGGGCAAGATCCTGGATGAGGGGCTGGAAGCCCTCGCCGCCACTGGCGCCAACGTGGCCAAGGTCAACGTGGACGAGCAGGCCACCCTGGCCATGCGCTTCAATGTCCTCTCCATCCCCACCATCCTGATTTTCAAGGATGGGCAGAAGGTGCAGGAGTTCGTGGGGGTCCAGCAGATTTCCACCCTGGTGAATGCCCTGAAATAGCCCTCCTCCATGCCTTCCCTCACCACCCTCCAGTGCCCTCACTGCGGGCGCCGCTTCGACTTCGCCCCTGTGACCAGCCTGACACCGGAGGACCTCCACGAGGAGGAACTGCTCCGGGGGACGCTGAATTGCGCCACCTGCCCTGGCTGCGCCAAGGTCCTGAACGTCCCGTTGCGCCTCGTCTACCGGGACTCCCGGCGCCCCTTCCTCCTGGTGCAGGAACCCAAGCCCCTGCCTGAAGCCCAGGCCAAGGCGCTGGCCCTCAAGCTGGACGAATCGGCCACGGAGGCGGCCAGGGCCCAGGGGGTCCAGCGCCCGGAGACGCGCCTGGTCTTCACCCGGCAGGATTTCCTGGAAAAACTGTATCTTCAACGGCGGGGGCTGGACGACCGGGTGGTGGAGTTCGCCAAATACCAGCTTTTCCAGGGGGGAGCCGGCCAGGAGGCGCACCTTTCCCCCTCCCGCCACAGGCTCCTCTTCGATTTCAGCCACCGGGAGGGGGATTGCCTGGCCTTCTTCCTCTACGACCGCGGCAGCGGCAGGCCCATCCGGATGCTCCAAGTGCCCAAGGGGGAATTCGACGCCCTGGAAGAGGAAATCCGCCTCAACCCCACCCTCCAGCGGGAATTGGACCGATGCTTCCCCGGCTGCCGGGTGGATGTGGACCTCCTCTTCCAGACCCTCGCCCAGGAAAAGCCATGAAACGAAAAAAAAAGGAAAGCGCACAGGCCCCGGCGGCCTCCACCCTCAACGAGCAGAATTGGAACAATCCGTTCCTGGACCTGAAGTTGGACCTGCCCGAACCGCCCAAGCCCCCGCCGCCGCCTCCCCCCTCTCCCGAGGAACTCCGGGTCTCCGCCCTCTCCCCCGAGGACCAGGCGCTCCTCAAGGCCTTCGGCGGAGACGCCGCCCTGGACCTCAATCCCCAGGCCGCCACGCCCAAAAAACGCCGGAAACTCACCTTCCAACTGCGCCGGAAAGGCAGGGGCGGCAAGACCGTCACCTGCGTCCAAGGGCTTCAGGAACTGGAACTGCCGGAACAGATGGAAGTGTGTTCCCGGGTCAAGGAAGCCCTGGGCATCGGGGCGCATTTCGTGGAAGGCGTGCTGGAACTCCAGGGAGACCAAATCCAACGGGCCTCCCAGTGGTTTGGAAAGGAGGGCTTCCTCTGCCCCTAACACCACACGGCACAAGATACTATCAAAAATGCGGGAGCCCTGTCATCCGCCCGACAACCGACATCGGGCGACAGCGGCGAACAGAATCCCCCTGCAAGGGAAAGCCCCTCCGGAAAGGCCGTTAACTTTTTTTCCAAAGGCCCCCATTTTTTTTTGTGGCGACCCTTGAAATTTCTAACGTTTTTCATATAATTGGCATTGTTAGTCGAAAGAACCCCTGTCAGAGGGAAAGAGGATTCCCGGCCGAGTCTTCCCTGGACGACCCCCTGCCCCTCCCCTTCTCTCCGCCACTGTTCTCCCGATTGGGCCATAAGGCTCCTTTCCTCACACATTGTCCCCGGGAAAGATCACATAGACCCTCGCACACCAGACGAAGGCCGGCTGCCGGAGCAGGCGGGGAGGCGGGCGGCGCCATCGCCTCCCTCTCTCCAATGAGCCGTCCCCGGCGGGACAGGCGATTCGCCTTTTTCCCCGTGGGAGGGGAACCAGACAAGCATTTGGGACAAGAGAACCTGACAGGAGTAATCCAAAGGAATCACATGGGCAAGAATCTTTACGTTGGCAACCTGAGCTATGCGGTCACCGACGCCGAACTCAACCAAATCTTCTCCCAGTTCGGCAAGGTGGACTCTGCGCGGGTCATCACGGACCGCGACACCGGCCGTTCCAAGGGCTTCGGCTTTGTGGAGATGGGGGATGACGCAGAGGCCCAGGCGGCCATCGACGGGATGAACGGCAAGGAAGACCACGGCCGCACCCTCACCGTCAACGAGGCGAAACCCCGGGAACCCCG
>JAEDNB010000168.1 GCA_016302725.1 Lentisphaeria bacterium | reverse complement strand
GATGCCGGAGAGGTATGTGCATGCCATGGTCCGGCCTTCGGGGAAGAAGAGGGGGGAGTGCTGCTGGAGTGCCCGGTGGAGACTCTCCCCCAGGTCGCGCCGGTGTTCTTCCACGATGGCGGCCTTTTCCACCAGAATCTGGTCATAGGCGGTGATGGCGGAGCGGGGGTATTTCGCCGGGGTCTTCAGCATGGCGTTGCGGCTTTTGAGGGCCTCGTGGAACTCCTGGTATGCCTTCAGGTAGACGGGGGAGAGTTGGCAGAGGGCGATGTCCAGGAAGCGCCTGCGCAGGACGGGAGTGCCCTTGACGATGGCCAGGTCCCCGGGGAGGAAGGGGGCGCATACCAGGCGGGAGATGAAGTCGCTGGAGCGCCGGACGCATGCGCCGTCGACCATGAGGAGCCTTTGGCTTCCATAGCGCACCCCCAGCCGCACCAGCCCTTCGGGGAAGGCGTCCGCCTCCCCGTAGAGGGAGAAGTCCCCGGTGCCTCCCAGGGGAAGGAGGGTGTTTTTCGTGGTGCGGAAGGAGCGGAGGAGGGAGAGGAAATGGACCGCCTCCAGCAAATTGGTCTTTCCCTGCCCATTGGCCCCGATGAAGGCATTGACCCCGGGGGACAACTCCAGATGGAGCCGTTCATAGTTTCGGAAATGGGTCAGGCGGAGCCGGTGCAGCATGGCGGCCTCCCCCTTTTAAGGTTGCCGGCGGGAAAGCAACTCTTCCCCGGCGACCAGGGGGAGGCCGAAATAGCGGGCCAGGGCCTCCGCCTCCTCCCCATTGCCCCAGACATCCTTCGGGTCGTGGGCGTCGGAGGAGACGATGGCCTGCACATCGTATTGGGCGGCAATCTCCCAGAATCCCCCGTAGGGGAAGGGGCGCCGCCGCAATCCCGCGTCGTCCGTGAGGAAGGGGCGGCGGAGTCCGGCGGCATTCACTTCCAGGGGCGTTTGGGTGTCCTGGGCGGCGCGGGCGATGAGCCTGGCGGCCTCCCGGGCATTGTCGTCCCAGGCGCCACCGGCCACCAGGAAGAGGTCGGGATGGGCCAGGAAGGCGAAGAGCCCGGATTCCATGGCAGCCACGGCGTATCGGGCATAGTCCAGATACATCCGGGTGTCGTGGAGATGCCAGGAGGAGTGCCATTCCCCTTGGGGATCCCGGTAGTCGTGGATGGCTAGGACCAGGTATTGGCAGCGTCCGGGGGACGCCAGGAAGGCGTCGTGGGTGAAACTGCCCAGGTCGGGGCGGTATTCGCACTCCAGGCCCTGGTGGAGCTCCAACTGGGGGAAAGCCGCTCTGGCCTCCCGGATTTCCTGGAAATAGGCGTCCAGTTCGTCCAGGGGCATCCGCACCTTTCCCCAGAGGCCGTCCGGCCAGGGGGCGTGGTCGGAGAAGCCCAGGCGGTCGACCCCCTGGGCCAATGCCGCCTGGCAGTAGTCCGCCGGCCCCCCTATGGCGTGGCGGCAGTGATAGGTGTGGGTGTGGAAGTTGCTGTGTCCCATGGAGGGCTGGCTTCCCTTTGCCTTTGGCGCCCTGGGGTCCAGGGGGCCAAAGGGGGGGCCTTAGGGCTTTTGGGGTTCCTGGAGGGTGAAGATTTCCGTGCCCTTGGGATAGTATCCGTGGTCGGAACCCTGGTACCAGTGGATGGTCTTGGGGCATTTCATTCGATTGTAGAAGATGGCGACCCCGGAGGGGGGGCAGACATAGTCCCCCAGGCCGGCCCGGGTGATCTCCACGGGGCATTGGATGCGCGGCGCCATGTGGATGCAGTCGAAGTACTCCAGCCCCGGGGCGTAGGGGATTCTCCAGGAGCCGAACTCCCGGCCGAAGGTGGACTGTCCGGCGGCGTCGCAGTTCCAGGGGATGGAGGGTTTGGCGAGGGACACGTCATGGTCCAGGGCGGCGGCCCAGATGGTCTGGAGCCCCCCTTGGCTTCCGCCTTCCACAACCAGGTCCTTTCCATTCCATTCGGGGAGGGACTTGAGGTACTCCAGGGCACGGAGGACGCGGAGGACCATGTCGTGGAAATATGCGGTGTCGGGGGAGGCGTTTTGCTGTGGGTCGAAGGCGTAGGGGTAGTTTCCGCTGCGGATGCCCTTTTCGAATTCCTCGTAGTATTCCGCCGGCTGCATCAGGTCCGCGCCGTGGGCGTTCACCTGGAAGGTGATGCGGGCCTGGTCCCAGAAGTCCGGGGGTTGCTGGAAGAGGCTGGCGTTGTACCCGTATCCGTGGAAGTAGGCGACGGCGGGGAGTTTTTCCTTCTGGGCCTTGTCGGGGATGGAGAGGAATCCGGTGGCGGGGCGGCGGCCTGCGCAGTCGATGGAGACGGCATAGATGGAGAGCCCCCGTCCCTCGTCCCGTTTCACCAGGGTGCGGGTGGCCTTGAGGGGGACCTGCTTCAGGAGGGCCTTCTGGGCGTCCCAGTAGGCGTCGAAATCCGCCGGCTCGGGGACGCCCTGGAGGGCTTCTGGATGGACGGCAGCGCCGCAATTGGCGTAGACATCCCGCCCGTCCTTTTGCCTCACGCGGTTGCCCTGTCCGTCCACGAGGACAAAATAGACCCAGACGAAGCCCTGGGTGTTGAGGGCGGTGGTGTAGGTGACGGGGGCCTCCGGGGTCCAGGGGGCGCTTCCTCCCTCCCGGAGGCCGTCATCTCCCCGCCGTGCCCAATGGACGGTTGTCCCCGGAGGCAGTTCGGGGGCAAAGGGGCCGAAGGTCACGGTGAAGGTGATGGGCTCCCCCACCTCATATTCCAGGGCGGGCTTGTCGGTGGTGGCGTTGAAGTGGAGGAGGGCTTCCTGGATGTCGGCGGCGGGGAGGGCGGCGGCCAGGAGGAGGGCCAGGAGGGAAGCCAGGGGGGGGAGTCTGCGCATGGGGGCGTCTTGCGTGTTTTCCATGGGTTACTGCTGGATTTTCAGGAGGAGGGCCTGTCCTGGGGCGACCCAGACGTTCTCTCCGGCGAAGCGGGAGAGGACGTCTTTCTTGAACTGGCTGACCACCTGGATGTCGGCGGGGGTGCCGTTGCGCCACTGGAGGCCGCTGATGTTGATGGTGTGTTTCAGGTTCTTGTTGAGGACCATCACGTAGAGGTCGCCGTTTTCCCGGTCCCGGAATTCCCCCACGGCGATGTCTTGGTTTTCGGCGGCGGGGGCGGAGACCAGGCTGGTTTCATCGGGGGCGTCCTCCCGGGGGAGGCGTTCCCGGCCCTGGGGGACGAAGTGGTAGACCTTGGTGGAGTCCAGGCGGTTGATGGTCCTGGCGATGCATTTCACCGTGTTGTTGACGAAGCGCATGGCGTACCAGGTCTCCGTGCGGTTTCCCCAGGGGTCGATGGGGGCGTGCCGGTAGCTGGCCACGGAGGGGGTGAAGTAGGTGAAGTAGAGGATGCCCTTGGCGCCGTAGAGCAATGCGCTGTAGACCTGGAAGAAGAGGTCGTTTTCGGAGGGGATGCGGTAGGGCATGTGTCCCACGGAGAGGAGGCAGACCTCGAAGGGGATTCCGTGGGCCTGGGCGACCTCCCGGGTTTCCGCCAGCTGCCGCCAGGTTCCGGGGCGGAGGGGGGCGTCCTCCTCGAAAAGGCTGTAGAAGTCATAGCCGATGTGGGCGGGGGCCAGGTCCTGGATGAAGCGTTCGGCGTATTCCTTCCAGGTGGGGGCTCCCATCTGCTTCTGGGTGGCGTAGTTGGGGAGCAGGTTGATGTAGCAGTCCTTTCCGGGGTGGGAGGCCTTCACCTCGTCGGCCATGATCGCCAGGTTGCGGAAGCGCCTGGTGGAGGGTTCGTCCTGGAGGAAATACCCCAGGAGGGCGGGGTGGTCCTTGAAGTGGCGGACGGTGGCGCGGATGCCCTCCCGTAGCTCCTCCTCGGGGGCATTGTCATCCCAGTAGTGGTTTCCGGGGACCTGGTGTATTCCCCAGGCCACCATGCCGGCGTTCTGGACGAGGTCCAGCTGGCCGATGTCTTGGGCGAAGCCGGCCACGGTGATTCCGGCTTCCGCCATGTCGTTTGCCTGTTCCTGGGTGAAGATGTCCTTGGGGAGGCTGCCCCAGGCGGTGATGGGGAAGAAGTCGGGGTCTCCGTAGCGGGGGCGGGCGGGGGGCTGTGCGGGGAGGGCCAGGGAGGCCTGGAGGAGGGTGGCGCAGGCGAGGGAGAGGAAGTGTTTCATCTTGGCGTTCTCGGGGGTGTGCAGGCTAGTACATTTCCAGGACCAGGGTGTC
Organism: Lentisphaeria bacterium; assembly: GCA_016302725.1. Taxonomy (GTDB): domain Bacteria; phylum Verrucomicrobiota; class Lentisphaeria; order Oligosphaerales; family Oligosphaeraceae; genus UBA1724. Next base: position 477 of record JAEDNB010000168.1, on the reverse strand, counting down.
TGCGAAGTCCATGGGGAGGGAGAGGGAGGTCACGGGGGTTTGGGTAAGGAGGCGCCCCGTCCCCACTTCCCGGAGGGAGGTGGGCTTGGGGAAGGAGAGCTGGACTACTTTGGGGGTGTCCTTGGTGGCGTGGAGGACCAGGTACGTGTTGTCGGTGTAGAGGACCACGTTGTCCTGGGTGTAGATGTGTTCCCCCGCCACACGGAGGAGGAGGAGGGCGAGTTCCCGGGGGACTTCGGGGGAGGCGCAGAAGAAGGTGTTCCCCCGCCGGAGGAGGGCCGGGGTCTGGTCGTCGGACCAGCGGGCCAGGACCACATCCCCGGGGGTTGGGGTGAGGGAGAAATTCTGGCTGGCCTTGGTGCGGACCTTCCAGGACTCGGGGAGTCCCAGGTATTTTCCGGCCTCGGTGGCCTGGATGTCGGCGGGTGCGTCCCCTTTCTTGGGCGCCAGGGCGAAGCCGGTGAGGTCCCGGGAGTT
>JAEDNB010000167.1 GCA_016302725.1 Lentisphaeria bacterium | reverse complement strand
TCAAGGTGGTGGTGGACTACCCCACCCCCCAGGAGGAAATCCTCATCCTGCGGAGGCACGCCCCCCTCCAGCCCCCGCCCCAGGTCAATCCCGTCATGACCCCCCAGGACATCCTCCGCATCCGCAAGGTCCTGGACACCATCTTCATGGACCCCCGGGTGGAGGAATACATCGTCTCCCTGGTGGATGCCACCCGCCATCCCCGGCGCCACGGCCTGGAGGGCCTGGAGGGGCTCCTCCGCTTCGGCGCCTCCCCCCGCGCCTCCATCTTCCTGGCACAGGCCGCCCGGGGACAGGCCCTTCTCAACGGCAGGGGCTACGTCACCCCCCAGGATGTGAAGGGGGTGGCCATGGATGTCCTCCGCCACAGAATCCTCCTCACCTACGAGGCGGAAGCCCAGGAATGCACCCCGGAGGCCATCGTCCAACGGGTCCTGGAAACCATCCCCGTCCCCTGATTTCCCCCCTCCTTCCATGGATTTGGCAACCATCACCCGCAAGATACGCCTCCTGGAAATCCAATCCCGCAAGGAGGTCGCCGGACTTTTGGCCGGCGAATTCCGCTCCGCCTTCCGGGGGGCCGGCATGGAGTTCGAGGAGGTGCGGGAGTATCTCCCCGGGGACGATGTGCGCTCCATCGACTGGAACGTGACCGCCCGCCAGGGAAAGCCCTACCTCAAGCGCTTCCGGGAGGAGCGGGAGCTCACGGTCTTCTTCCTGGTGGACGCCTCCGCCTCGGAGCGCTTCGGGGGCTTTCCGGAATCCCTGGGGGATTTGGCCGCCCGGCTCTGCGCCGCCCTGGCCTTCTCCGCCGTGCGCAACAACGACAAGGTGGGCCTGATGCTCTTCACCGACCAGGTGGAGAAATTCCTCCCCCCCGCCAAGGGGCCTTCCCATGCCATGCGCCTCATCCGCGAAATCCTGGGCCACACCCCCGCCTCCCCGGGAACTGACCTCCCCATGGCCCTGGACTGGCTGGGACGCACCCTGAAACGGCGCTCCGTCGTCTTCCTCCTCTCCGATTTCCTCGCGCCGGGGGATTTCCGCCTGCCCCTCCAAAGGCTGGCCCAACGGCACGACGTGGTGGCCCTCGTCCTCCGTGACCCCTCCCTGGACACCCTCCCCCAGGGCGGCCTGATGCACTTCCGGGATCCGGAAACCCGCCAGGAATTCCTCCTGGACACCTCCTGCCCCGCCACAAGGAGCGCCTATCAAAGGCGACTCCAGCAGGAGGAGTCGACCCTGACCCGGCAACTGCTTTCCCTGGGCGTAGACCCCCTCCCCCTCGCCCTGGGAGAGGAGGGCACCAGAAAACTGGCCGCCTTCCTGAAGCGCCGCATCCAGCGCAGGGCTCGGGAACACTGACCCCCAAAAGAAAACATATCCGCCTGGAAAGGCACGTCCGTCCCTCCCCCATGCCCAACGTCCTCCGGACCATCTTCCTTCTCCCCCTCCCCCTCCTGGCCGCCGCCCCCCTGGGGCTGGACACCACACCCCTCCAGCCGGAAACCCGCCTGGCCCCTCCCTCCCCCTGGCACATCGCGGCCTATGGCCTGGCGGCCCTCCTCCTGGCCGGGCTTCTCCTCCTGGCCCTGCGCCGGCTCCGCCGCAGGGCCCCGCGTCCCCAAGCCCCCCTGCCCCCCCATCGCCAGGCCCTGGCAGCCCTGGAACCCCTCCTGGAATCCCCCCCGGAGACCCCGGGTGAACAGGTGCAATGGGCCGAACAATTGGCCGGCATCGTGCGCACCTATCTGGCCGGGCGCTTTTCCCTGAAGGCCCCCCTCCTCACCACCGAAGAAGCCGTGGAGGCGCTGCCCCGCCTGGACACCCTTGCCCCGCCCCAGCGCCTCCTCCTCCGCACCCTCCTCCACAGCAGCGACCTGGCCAAATTCGCCCGCGCCCCCCTCCCCCGGGAACAGCTCCTGGAACTGGGCGCCCAATGCCGGGAATTCGTCCAGCAGACCGCCCCGGCGGAAATCCCCCAGGAGGAAAAGCAGCCATGACTCTCCATTGGGAAAATCCCTGGGCGCTCCTGGCACTGGCCCTGCCGCCCCTCCTCTGGCTCCTGCACCGCCTCCGACGCCCCACGCCCCCCGTCCTCCCACTGCCCGGGGCCTCCCTCCGCCTGCCCGGCCTCCCCGGCGGCTGGCGCCTCCGGTTCCGACACCTCCCCCAGGCCCTCATGGCGCTGGCCTGGTGCGCCATGACCCTGGCACTGGCACGCCCCCAGGCCGGACAGTTCCAACTCCCCCAAAAGGGGGAAGGCATCGCCATCGAGATGGTCCTGGACTGCTCCGGCTCCATGGGAAACGAAATGAATTTCCTCCAGCGCAGCCAAAACCGCCTGGAGACCGTCAAGGAGGTCTTCCGGGAATTCGTCTTGGGAGGGAACGCCTTGAAGCTGGGAGGGCGCCCCAACGACCTTCTGGGCGTCATCGCCTTCGCCCGCTATCCCTACACCGTCTGCCCCCTCACCCTGGACCACCAGGCCCTGGCCTTCGCCCTGCGCAATGTCCAGCTGGTCCCACGGGACTCCCAGGAAAACAGCACCGCCATCGGGGATGCCGTGGCCATGGGCGTGGCGCGCCTGGCGGACGCCGAAAGGACCCTGGCCGCCCAGACCAACCGGCAGGAAGGGGAGTATCTCCTGAAATCCAAGGTGATGATTCTTCTCACCGACGGGCAGGACGAAGGCCCCCACGACTACTCCATCGCCGAGGCCACGGAACTGGCCCTGAAACATGGCATCCGGGTCTACACCATCGCCATCCTGGACGATACGCCTCGCTTCCCCTTCCTTTCCCCCAGCTCATACGACACCACGGAAATCCAGAATCTCGCCCTAAAGACGGGCGGCCTCTTCCAGACCTGCCGGGACGCCCAGGGGCTGGCGGAAATCTACCGCTCCATCGACTCCCTGGAGCAAAGCCACCTGGAATCCCTCCGCTTTGTGGCCTCCCGGGAATTCCACCGCCCCCTGCTCCGGCTGGCCCTCCTCGCCTTCCTTGTCAGCCTGCTCCTGGACGCCACCCTGCTTTCCCGGAGCCCCTGACAATCCCCCCATGACTCTCCTCTCCCCACAATCCCTGCTCTGGCTGGCTCTCCTCCCGCCCCTCGCCCTCCTTCTCCTCCTCCGGCATCGCCGTCGCCATGCCCTGCTGGAAAAGGCGGCCGGCCCCAATGCCAGGCAATTCCTCTCCCAAAGCCAGACCCCGCGCCGCGCCTGGGCGAAGAGGGGACTCCTCCTTCTGTCCCTCCTCCTCCTCATCGTGGCTTTGACGGAACCCGCCTGGGGTGAACGCACGGAAACCATCCACCGCCAAGGACGGGAGGTGGTCTTCCTGGTGGACCTCTCCCGGAGCATGCTGGCCGACGACCTGCGCCCCAGCCGGCTGGAACGGGCCAAGACGGAAATCGCCCAGTGCCTGGAAACCCTGGAGGGCGACCGCATCGCCCTGGTGGGCTTCGCCGGGGAGGCCAAAACCCTCTGCCCACTCACCCTCGACTACGGCTTCTTCCGCATGACCCTCCAGGAAATGTCCCCCCATTCCCTGAGCCGGGGGGGCACGAACCTGGGAGACGCCCTCCGCAAGGTCATGCGGGAAGTCCTGGACGACGACCCCAAGGCCACGGGACGGGATGTCATCCTCATCACCGACGGGGAGGACCAGGAGTCCATGCCCGTGGAGGCCGCCAAGGCCCTGGGCGCCCAAAAGGTCCGCCTCATCGCCATCGGCCTGGGGGATGACGGAGAGGGGACCCTTCTCACCCTGCCGGACAAACAGGGCAGAAAAAGCCCCCTCCTCTACCAGGGAAAGCCCGTCCGCACCCGTCTGGACAGCCAGACCCTCCAGGCCATGGCGGACGTCACCCCCGGCGGAATCTACGTCCCCGTGGGCACCCGGAGTTTCAATCTTGCCGACCTCTACCGGCAACTGGTGGGCGGCGCGGAAAAACACGACCTCGCCGAGGAGACCATCCTCCGCCAGGAGACCCGCTTCCCCCTCTTCACCATGGCCTCCATGGCCGCCCTCGCCCTCGCCTGCCTGCTCCCCCTGGGAAGGCGCCCCCGGGGCACCTGGATCGCCCTCCTTCTCCTCACCGCCCTGCCCCTCCACGCCGATGACTTCTCCCAGGGGCTCCAGGCCCTCGCCCAGGGAGACTACGCCACCGCCCAAACCCATTTCCAGGAGGCCAGAAAGGATTTCCCCCCGGACGCCCCGCCCCCCGCCCTGGTCTACAACCAGGCCCTGGCCGCCTTCCGCCAGGAAGACTTCCCCACCGCAAACGCCCTCTTCCGGGAAGCCATGGAAAAAAATGGACTCTCTCCACGACGAAACGAAGGACTGGATGGCAAAATCCGCCTGGGCCTCTCCAGCGCACTCCTCCAAAATGCCGCCCGATCCCTCCAAGCCTCCTCCCCCCTCCCCCCGGATGACCTCGCCAAACTGGAAGAAGACACCAAGGAGGCCATCAATCTCCTGGAAGATGCCCTCGACTCCCCAACCCTCCAACACCCCCGGGAAAACAACCTGAAAATCGCACGGGACCTCCTGGAGAAAATCCAAACTCTCATCCAACAACAGCAAAAACCCGACCAGGAAGAACCCCCGCCACAGGAACAGAAACAACAGGATTCCCAGCAAGGCCAGCAGGAACAGCAGGAACAGCAGGAACAGCAAGGCCAGCAAGGC
>JAEDNB010000166.1 GCA_016302725.1 Lentisphaeria bacterium | reverse complement strand
TATGCCAGCGGCGGATGAAGGCGGTGGAGATGAAGAGGCTGGAGAAGGTGCCGCAAATCAGGCCGAAGAGCATGACCAGGGCGAAATCCAGGATGACGCCGCCGCCGAAGATCATGAGGGTGATGACCACGAAGAGGGTGGTCAGGGTGGTCAGGATGGTTCGGGAGAGGGTGGCGTTGATGGCGCTGTTGATGAGCTGGCCATAGGTCATCTCGGGATGCTTCTCCGCCTCGCTGCGGATGCGGTCGAAGATGACAATCGTGTTGTTCAGGGAGTATCCGATGATGGTCAGGAAGCCCGCCACCGTGGTGAGAGAGAGCTCGCCCCGGAAGACCAGGAAGAAGATTCCCGCGGAGACCAGGACGTCGTGCACCACGGCCACCACGGCGGCCACGCCGTACATCCACTGGAAGCGGAAGGCCAGGTAGAGGCAGGCCAGCACGAAGGAGAAGAAGGCCGCCTTGAAGGAGTCGCTGCGGAACTTGCTTCCCACGGAGGGACCCACCTGGTAGATGGAGGACTGGGTCAGTTTGCACTCCGGGAACTTGGCGTCCAGGGCGCTGCTGAACAGGTCGGGAGTCTCGTCCCGCAGTTGGGGCACCACGATTTCCAGTTCCGTATTCCCGGACTGCCCCCGCTTGTAGCCCACCTTGGCGTTGCCATATCCCTTGTCCGCCAGATACTGGCGCACCTGGGCGACCTGGGGATCCTGCCCGTCGCAGCTGTAGGTGATCTGGGTGCCGCCGGCGAAATCGATGCCCATGAGGCTGCCTCCCCGGGCGCAGATGCCGATGAGGGAGACGGCCGCCAGGGCAACGGAGAGGATGACGGCAGGCTTCATATACTTGACGAAGTCGTAGTCGGCATTCCGCAGGAATTTCATCTCGCTCATGGTGATCTTCTTCAGCCAGCCATTGTGGAGGAAGAGGTCGAAGATGGCGCGGGTCATGAAGAGGGCGGTGAACATGGAGGCCACCACACCGAAGGCCAGGGTGACCGCAAAGCCCTGGACCGTGCCGGAGCCGAAGATGTAGAGCATCCAGCAGGTGAGAAGCGTGGTCAGGTTGGAGTCGAAGATCGCCCCGAAGGCGCCGGAATACCCGCTGCGGATGGCATTCTCCACCGCGCAGCCCTTGTTCAGTTCCTCCCGGATGTGCTCGAAAATCAGCACATTGGCGTCCACGGCCATGCCCACCGTGAGCACCATGCCGGCGATGCCGGGCATGGTGATGGTGGCCGACAGGATGGCCATGGTGCCCAGCACCAGGAGGGTGTTCACCAGGAGGGCCACATCCGCCACCAGGCCGGAGAAACGGTAGTAGGCGACCATGAAAATCAGGACGATGGCCAGGCCGAAAAGGCCGGCGAAGAGGCCGGAGTGGACGGAGTCCGCGCCCAGGGAGGGCTCGGTGCCGAACTCGGAGGAGATGTCAATGGAGACCGGCAGGTTGCCGGAGGAGATGACGCCGGCCAGGCGCTTGGCCTCCTCCAGGGTGAAGGAGCCGGTAATCTGGGCATTGCCACCAGTGATGGCCCCGTTGATGCGGGGGTCGGAGTAGCAGGTGTCATCCAGGACGATGGCCAGGCGACGCCCCACGTTGGCGCCGGTCACCTCGCCAAAGGCCACCGCGCCGCGCTCGTTGAAGCTCATGGAGATGAGCCAGCGCCCGAACTCGTCTGCCGTGGCGAAGGCACTCTTGATGTCTTCGCCACGGATGGGGGCGGGGGTGCGTTCCAGGAAGACGGTGCGAGTGTATTCCTCTCCGTTGCGCTCCTCCACGATTTCCTTCCGGATCACGTCGGGGGGATTGACGAAGGCGGGGTTGCTCTCATACTGCTGCACCAGTTGGGCGTCGTTCTGGCTCACCAGGTAGAACTGGAGCTTGGCGGCGTCGCGGATGGTGGAGCGGATGCCGGTCTTGTCCCCTTCGTCCACGGAGGGCATGCGGATGGAGATGTCAGTGGAGGTGATGCCCTTCAGCTCGGGCTCGGTGACGCCGCTTTTGTCCAGCCGGTTCCGGAGGATTTCCAGGATTTGGTCGCGGACGGTTTCGCTGGTGACGCCGTCGGGGAGGTTTTCATCGCTGAAGGAGACGACGAATTCAGTGCCGCCCTGGAGGTCGAGTCCCAGGTGGAGCTTTCCTGCGGTGCGGTTCCGGAGATAGCGGAGGACCGTCTTGTTGTTGACACTCTTCACGTGGGGGACGGAGACGAAGTTCACCAGCCGGATGGGGCGGTGTTCGCCGTAGTCCCCCTTGGCGGCCTCCTCCAGGACCTTGTAGTCGGAGAGCTTCCCCTCCTGGGCGGCCCGGGGGTTGCCGGAGAGGTCCTTGCCCCCCTTGAGGTTTTCAATCCGCTGGTTCAACTGCTGCCATTCGTCCAGGGCTTGGGCGGCGGGGATGCCGGTGGTGGCGCGGGTCTTCTCCAGCTTCTCGGCCAGGGCCGCATACTCCTTGGAGTTGCGGTCGGCCAGGGCGTCCAACTTGCCCTGCAACTCCTGGGCCTCCTTGCTCTTCTTCTGGAGTTCCTCCACCCCCTTGGCGGCGCGGCGGTAGAACTCGGCCAGGAAATCCTGGTCCTTCATGGGGAAGATGGACAATCCCCAGCCCAGGACAATGGCCAGGATGACAATCCAGCGGACGATCAGTGAGTTTTTCATGGATGGAGTGGAGGGGAAGTTGAGGGGGAAAACGGGGCGGCGGCGCCATCCCGGGGGATGGCGGGACTTGGGCATCGGGAGGAGAGAGCTACTTTTTCTCCCCCTCGCCGGGGAAGTCCGTGAGGATTTCCGCCACGGCTGCGCGCACGAAATCCACCTGGTGTCCGTCCGCGAAGGTCACCCGGACCGTCTTGTCCGCCACGGAGGCGATGGTGCCCAGGGCGCCGCTGTTGAGCATGACCTTGTCCCCTGCCTTCAGCTGGCGCAGCATCTCCTGGACCTGCTTCTGCTTCTTCTGCTGGGGGCGGATCATGAGGAAATACATGAGCCCGAAGATGGGGATGAAGATGAGGAAACTGCTGGGGCCGCCGCCGGCGGGAGCGCTGTTCTGGGCAGGGGCGGCGGCGGGGGCGCTGGCCGCCTCCTGGGCAAGGACCAGCATTTGGCTCAAAAGGGTATTCAAGGGAGGGACTCCTGTGGGTTGGGGCAAGGGGAAAGGGAAAGGGAAAGAGGCCCCCGCGGGCCGCGCCGGGTGTCCCGGCGTCCAGGCCGGGGAAGGCGGGGGGGACATAGGGCGGCATCCCCTGCGGGCAAGGGGTGCCCGGCAGGGAAGAGGAAACCTCGTAATGTAACCTGAATCGCTATGTTTTCAACCCAGGGGGGGGGGCCTCGGGGAGAGGGGCGGCCCGCCCCCCGAGGGGCGTCTTCCAGGGGTGCTTCAGCCGAAGATGCCGAAGGAGTTCAGCAGAATCAGGAGGAGGCAGGGAATGACCACCACGCACATACACAGCTCGAAGATGAACTCCCGCCGCCACTTGCCGCCGTTGCGGATGGAGGCGCTGAACTTCTCCAGGCCGATGACTCCCACCACCAGCACCGTGGTGAAGATGGCCGCGATGGGCATCATCACGTTGTTGCTGATGAAATCCAGGGAGTCCAGGATGTCCATGTTCTTGCAGAATTCCAGGAAAAACAGGGGGCGGACATGGGAGAGGACGCTGTATCCCAGGATGGTGATGATGCCGATGGAGATGATCTCCCCCATGCCGATGATGATGGCATGCTTCCGGGTCAGCTTCAACTCCTGCCCAATGGTCTGGACATTGGTCTCGAGGAGGGAGATGGCGGAAGTGGAGGCGGCGAAGAGCACCAGGAGGAAGAAGACCACGGCCAGGAGGCGCCCGGCGTGGGGAATGCTGGCGAAGACCTGGGGCATGGTGACGAAGACCAGGCCAGGACCGGCGTTTTCCGCCGCCTGCTCGCCCCCGAAGGCCACCACGGCGGGGATGATCATCAGACCCGCCAGGAAGGCGGCCAAGGTGTCGAAGATCTCCACCTGATTCACGTTCTGCAGCAGGTTGTCCTCCTTCCGCATATAGGAGCCGTAGGTGATCATGATGCCCATGGCGATGGAGAGGGAGAAGAAGAGCTGTCCCATGGCGGCCACGATGGTCATGAAGCTGAACTTACTGGGATCGGGCTTCAGGTAGTATTTCAGTCCCACGGAGGCATTGGGCAGGAAGAAGACGTAGACGCAGATGCCCACCAGCATGAGGAAGAGGCCGGGCATGAGAATCTTGTTGAAGCGCTCCACTCCCTTTTCCACGCCGAAGGCGATGACCAGGCACATGATGGCCGCGAAAATCAGGAAATAGACGATCGGCTCATAGGTGGAGGTGATGAAGTTCCCAAAGTATTGGGCGGAGAAGGAGACCATCTTCTCCCCGGAAGCCACCATGTTGTCCTTGGAGAAGAGGTCGATGGGATTCACCAGCATGGCCACCAGATATTTGGTCACCCAGCCGCCGATGACGCAATAGTAGGGGACGATGATCAGGGGGACGATGGCGTTCACCCAGCCGCCCACGCGGACGAAATGGAGGAAATTGGAGGACTTGTTGTCACAGAGGTCGCGATAGGCGCCGATGGGTCCCTTGCCCGTGAGGCGTCCGATGTTGTTTTCGGAGACCAGAAGGGCGTATCCGAAGGTGAGCACAAGGACCAGGTAGGTGAGCAGGAAGATTCCTCCCCCGTATTTTGCCGTGAGATAGGGGAA